>JAAYQW010000082.1 GCA_012519115.1 Spirochaetales bacterium | reverse complement strand
CGCACATTGTACAGCCTGAAAGGTGTTCATCCTGATACCCGTGCAAGACGGCGTGGATTTGGTACTTGCTATCATCTGCGCCGTTTTCTTTTGTGCTGTGAAGAACTGTCCCGCTCTATTGCTCCCAGCGTTCTTCATCCGTCTGACCATCAAGGGGATTCGCTATGCAGGGTGCAAAGAAACGGTTCATAAAAAAGAAAATTGCCATATAGTCGAGATGTAAAGCATCCGGACTGCCTAATGTAGACCATATCAGGGTATAAGAAGGGGAACATGTCAAAAGTGCTGAAAGTAATATGTATGCTTATAGTCTCACTGGCTGTCGCAGTTGCAGTGTTTGCTTATCGGAATCTGCATTACGATTATATGAATGAAAACTTCATGAACAAGACGGGCGAAAAGCTTGGCTTTACTGAAAAACAGGTGATTTTAGATGACGGCTCCGTACTGAACTACGGCGAGGGGCCTTCAAACGGGCCGCCGCTTCTTCTGTTGCACGGGCAACAGGCTGCATGGCAGGACTATGCCAAGGTTTTGCCCGGCTTGTCCAAGGAATTTCATATTTTTGCGGTGGATTATTATGGGCACGGCAAATCCAGCAAGGATACCGCGAAATACAAGGCGAAAATCATAGGGCGGGATTTGATATGGTTCATGAACCATGTCATAAAAAAGCCTTCATATGTTTCAGGTCATTCTTCAGGCGCGCTGCTTGCTGCATGGCTTGCTGCCAATAACGCTGAACATGTTGCAGGGCTTGTTCTTGAAGACGGGCCGTTTTTCTCAACCGAACAGGGCAGGGCGGAAAACACATTCGCATACAAAGGCTTTGTAAATATGCATAACTTCCTAAATCAGAAAGAGATAGGAAATTATACGCATTACAGCCTGCTCTATGATCCTATGATAGAGATATTCAACAAGCATGGAGGGGACATATGGGAGAAGGCAATAAAAGGTCCTGCGCTTCGATACATGAAAAAGCACCCCGGGGAAATTCCGCGTCTGTGGTTTTACCCACCGGAGCTTGGCGTGAACGCGATATTTGAACTTACGCGCAATGTTCAAGACGGAACTGGCAGCTACGACCTGTATTTCGGGGAGAGCTTCTTTGATTTTTCTTGGTTTGAGGGCTTTAACCAGGAGGAAACTCTTAAAAACATTAAAGCGCCCTCCCTCGTCATGCAGGTGAACCCGAGCAAGGAAACCGCTCCTGATTATTATGACGAAAACGGTATGCTGCTTTCAGCCATGGGCAGGGAAGATGCAGAGAGGGTATGTCGCCTTATACCAAACAGCAGATATATGACGGGTTTTGATTCTATGCACGACATACACGCAGACTGTCCCAAGCAATTTGTAAATGCAGTGCTCAATTTCAAGAAGCAGGTGGAAACAGGAACATTTGTATCGGATACATAGTTTTTAGTGCTAAGCGACTCTTCTGTAAACTATAGATTCATGTAGCGTCCAAAACCACAAACACATCGGATTCATCTGGGCTTAGTATATTGAGCGTCTGATAATCATCTGGAAGGGATGGAATCGTCCTCTCGAGTCATGCAGTATCATTCTCAGGATTGTTAAAATGTATCGCAAGCCATCAATTTGCTTGACTAATCCGATAGAAAGTGATCCAACGCCTCATCTATTTCTTGCCCATGTCCGACCATCATGTGTCCTCCATCCTCAAAAGCGACAAAGGTGCAGTCCGGAAAACGAGGGACAGCGAGTCTTGTTTTCTCAAAGCTCGCGACAGAATCATCCTTGGCATGGAGGATCAGGGTCGGCATTTTGAGAGATTCGATAGGGTATTGGTCAAAATGCTTCTCCATATCTGGATTGGTGCGTTCCCCATCCAAAATTGCACCGGTTCTCCGTTCGCTGATGGGTTGAATAGTTTTTACCGTAGACGGTGGCAGCCCCATCAGCGGTTCAAACAAAGGACTGATCAGATACATGGCAAAATCTGACATTAGGGCTTTGGGTGGTGCTTGGTATTGCAGGTAGCTTTTCGGCTCTTGGACCGGTGGCATCGCCGAGCAAAAGAGAATTAAACCTTTGACGCGTTCAGGATAATCAAGGGCGAAACGGATTGCTGGTGTACCACCTGCCGAAGTTGCGAGGACAAACGCACTGTCTATATCCAAGAAATTAAGAAGCTCAGCAAAGGCATCAGCCTGCGCTTTTGGAGATCCATCGCCTTTGACATCCGACCCGAGATAGCCGAAACGAGAAGGTGCTATAAGGCGGTTTTTCGACTTTCGAGTCTTTACCGTCTCATAGGCTTGATCGTAGCCACCGAACATTCCATGCACCGACAAGATAGCCACACCGTTGCCTTCATCAAGGTAAGTTATATCGCCATAGGAGAGTGCCGCTGTTTTTACGTCATAGTCTGAAAGACGTCTATGCGCTTTTGCACGACCATGTGATGCACGGATACCTTGAACGGCAACATATGACAAAAAGAGCACCAGAACACCTAGGATCATCAAGATCATAAAAACCTTCTTTCTTTTTTGTCGTGATGATTTCGACTTGTTTTCTTGCAAGACGCTCACCTCCGTGTCTGATCATGGGTTGATTCGGGAGTAAAAAGCAGGTCGATCACATAATTGAAAAAAGAATGAACGTCCTCGTCGGCACAAAGATCGAAATCAAGCACATCGTTTGCAATGGTGCGAATCAAGAATGCTGATTGGATCGTGGAAAGCAGCATGAAAGCGACGACCTTTTTTTTCTCCTCAGAGAAGCTGTCCGGCAGTGTATTCAGAATTGCTTGGTAACTTGTGGCAGAATTAGCATTCGCATGAGGAGAAGAAAGGTCGCTTAGCATGGAAACCTTAGCAATCTCCGGGTTTTCCCTAAGAAAGGTGAAGACACTGATTGTCCCGGAGAAGAGCTGGTCTTTCGGTTCGTCTCCTATTTCCTGATTGAACTTGAATGAATGAATGACTTGTTCGATTATGCGTTCAACACAGACTTCAATAAGTTTTTTCTTCGATTCAAAATGGTAGTTGATTAGACCGATACTTACGTCAGCTTGATTGGCGATAGTACGTATGGAGACACGATCAAGATTGCCATTTGATTTTCTAATCAGTTCAGTTGTCGCCTCAATGATGTTCTCCTTTACATCCACTCCTGCATGTTGGTAAGAATTCCTTCTCATGCGCCCTCCGTACTGAACACTGTTCAAACTAATTGTATTGAACAGTGTTCATGTTGTCAAGAAACGGTTTCATATTCGTGTTTGTCATAAAAACGATCCATCAGAAAAGGAAATCAGATATACTTTCGATTGGCGATGAATAGTATAAAAGGACAACCATGCGATCTATGCTTGGTATCGACCGCAGGGTGGTTTTTATCGCTTGATATGTTTCATCCTGCGACAGGTTGAACATTTGCCGCCAATAAAACTCATTGATCAAATCATGCATGACTGCTCTTTATGTTTTTGCATGGGTGTATCTCTCCGATGTCGATACACATGTCGCACTCGGTGATTGACTGCGTGAAGCACCCGTTGCAGTCGCTCCTCAGCTTGTCGTTCCTGCTAAAAGAGAGTACGCTTGGCTTATGGATAAGAAGCCAAAAAAGGATCGTCGGCGAGGCAGTCGTCGAAATCGGAAAGCGAAAGGCGGTCAAAAGAAAGTCGAGCAGGAGATTCTTCTTCAACCAAGCGAGAAGAAGTTCACTGCGACCTTGCCTCCGCTTCCCGTCAAGAAGGTCGTCGAACCGAAAGAGGAGTGCGTGATGTGCAAGAAGCCGATCACCCTCATCGCCAATGCGCTTACCCATCCGCAGGGCGGGTACTGCCACTTCGACTGCGTGCTCGCTTCTCTTACCGAAAAAGAGCACCTGAAAGAGAACCAGACGATCAGCTACATCGGTCGGGGAATGTTTGCGATCGCCGAAAAGGATAGTGAAGGATCCTACACGTTCATTAAAAGAATTGAATGGGAATCTCCCGAATCCTTCGCGGCAATGAAAAAATATGTTGAGGAGATGAAAGCGTGAACAGCAACTTCCGGACCGCGATGCTTCCAGGATCCTTCGATCCGCCGACGCTCGGACACGTCGATATCATCGAACGAAGTGCGCGCCTCTATGATCGGCTCTATGTCGTCATCGCCGATAACGTCCATAAATCCTATTTGTTCACCCCCGAAGAGCGGCTTTCGATGCTCAAAGAAATCCTACGGGAGCATGAGAATATCGAAGTGGTGACTCACAGCGGCCTTGTCGTCGATTTCGCCAAAACCCATAAAGTCGGGGTGATGGTTCGAGGGGTCCGCGCTCTCGCCGACTTCGGGTATGAGTTTGAACTCGCGATGACGAACAAACAGCTGTATCCGGGGCTCGAAGTCCTTTTTCTTCCGACCAGCCCGAAATACTTTCTCCTTCGCTCAAGCGCGATCAAAGAGATGGCGGCGTTCGGAGCGGATATCTCTTCGATGGTTCCGCCGCTGGTCGCTGAGATCATGAAACAACGGCTCAAGCGTGGAGCGAAGTAAAGGAAAACCGTTGTATTTAATTGTTGTATGCGTATAGGCTCCTCTTGAATGAGATGGGTTTTCCATGTTATATTTACACATTCATAAATAATGTCATGTTGGCTTTGGATAACGAGATGACGGTGAGAAACGCAACGGGGTTTCCCCCAAGAGTGATTGACGCTTTGATGGTTTTTAGGTATTCTACCAACCGTGTCAAAAATTTGAAAAAAATAAGAGGATTATGTCATGGCAACACCCAAATATAAGACTTCAAAGGCAAGATCGGCGAGCCGCAAATCGGCGAACATGAAGCTTGCCGCTCCTACACTTTCACGTTGTGGTACGTGCGGGAACATGGTCGTCCCCCACCGAGTATGCCCAAAGTGCGGCTTCTATCGGGGTGTGCAAGTCATCGAACTGCAGGATAAATAAGAATAGCAGGAGTTAATTATGGATAATACGCAAGTATTTGAGAAAGTAAAGGCTCTAATCGCTGAGAAGCTTGAGATTGAAGAGTCCAAGATCACGATGGAAGCATCCTTCAGGAAAGACCTCGGTGCTGACAGCCTTGATACCTATGAACTGGTATACGCTATTGAAGAAGAGCTTGGTATCTCCATTCCGGACGAAAAAGCGAATGAGTTTGAAACCGTCAAGGACGCTGTCGAGTTCCTCGCAACACAACTCTGAGATTCCATGGGCGATATACGTACCAAGGAGGCTCCCTCTCTTGCCCTGGAGCGAGAACGGGAGCTTCTTGCATTTAATGAAGCAAGCGGAATCGGAGTCGACGATCTCGAGCTCCTCGATCTTGCGTTCACCCACCGTTCCTACGCCAATGAGACAGGTGACCGGACTCGGAACAATGAACGCCTGGAATTTCTCGGAGATTCGATTCTCGGCCTGGCGGTTGCCGATCTGCTGCTGGAACTATACCCCGATAAAGAAGAGGGGGAGCTTTCCAAGATCAAATCGATCGTTGTCAGCGAGGACAGCCTCGCTCTCGCCGCCAAGAAGCTGAACGTCGCTCAGCATCTTCTCCTTGGAAAGGGGGAGGAACAGACCGGAGGCCGACGGAAGAAAGCGCTCTTGGCGGATTGCACGGAAGCGCTCTTCGGAGCATGCTATATGCACAACGGCTTTCCTGCGGCGAAGGCGTTCGTCAATCGGACCCTCGGCGAACGGATCACTGCAGTCGTCGAAGATGATTATCATCGCGACTACAAAACCACTCTCCAAGAATATATGCAGAAGAAGTGGCGAATCGTACCTACCTATACGCTGGTGTCTAAAACCGGACCTGATCATAATTTCACGTTTTATGTCGAAGTGGATGTGAACGGGCAGATCTTCGGTCCCGCTCATGGCCGAAGCAAGAAAGCCGCTGAACAGGCGGTGGCCAAGATTGCGTATCAGTCGCTGGTGAACCCGCAAAGCTCCTGATAGGCCAGAGCGATTTTCATGAGCTGTTCCTTCGTGTTCTGACCGGGATCGTCCAAGACCGCCTCCAGTAGATACTGAAGCGTTTGTCCTATTCGTTTGCCTTTAGGAATTCCTAAATCCATCAAGTCGTTTCCTCCGATTGCAAGATCTTTGATCGAGAGGGCATCGTCTGATGTGATGACACTGCTGATCCGCTTGGAAAACTCATCGAGGAGGGCGGTATCCGCCCGATCGCCGATCGCCAATTGATCGGCGATCCTCAGCTTGAAGAGATCTTTGATGTGCTCGACTCCGACACGAACGATGAAGCGGCGAACTGCGCTGTCCGTCATCTCCGGAGTGTATGAGAACATATGGTGCCGAACCAGATGAGAGACGGTGCTGATCTCCTCATTGGAAGCCTTCAGACGTCTGAGGATCGTTTTCGTGAGGTGTTCACCCACGATCTCGTGGTTATGAAAAGAGAAGCGGTCCCCATTCGGTTCTTGGGTGGAAATTTTGCCGATATCATGGAAAAGAGCTGCGAGGCGAACATAGACGGATGAACCGATATCAGCCGCTTTTTGGCATGTGGTGAAGGAGTGCTGGAGGACATCCTCATGGTGGAACCCTTTTTGCAGGACTCCATCACCTTGGGCAAGCTCAGGAAGGATGACCGCAAGGGTGGAACTTTCGTGAAGGTACTCCAACCCTTTTCTGGGGTGATCGCTCTTCACCAATTGCACGAGTTCATCGTAGATACGCTCGACGGAAACGTGTCCGAGATGTTCTTTCAATGCTTTCATCGCATTGAAGGTCTGCTCTTCGATCTTAAAATTGAGTTTTCCGCTGATTCGGGCAGCTCTCATGATCCTGAGGGCATCTTCATCAAAGCGTTCGTAGGGATCTCCGATCGCTCGGATGATCCTATCTTCAAGGTCTTGTTCACCGTTATGATTGTCGATGATCTTTCCGCTGATCGCCGAAGCGGCGAATGCGTTGATCGTGAAATCACGGCGCTTGAGATCCTCTTCCAAGGATGGAATGAAGGTAACGGAGGAGGGTCTTCGTCCATCCTTGTATTCCCCTTCGCTTCGGAACGTGGTCACCTCGTAGTGCTCTCCCTCAAAGATGACGGTGACGGTCCCATGGGCGATTCCCGTAGGAATGACGGTTCGAAAGAGAGCGATGACATCGTTGGGGCATGCATCGGTGGTGAAGTCCAAATCAGAGTTCCGCAAACCCAGGAGAAAGTCACGAACCGCACCGCCGACGATGAAAAGAGAAAAGCCGCTGTCGTGAAAGACAGATGCAAAGCGTTTGATTCTGCCCGTTATCGGAAAGGTTCGCATATCATGACAGTACTCGCTCATGAGGATGAGGTCAACGGTTCATCACGGTTGTCATTTTCATGATGAATGAATAGAATGACACTGATACACAAAGCCCGACCGAGGCGAGGAGCAAATATGTTTCGTCCTGTTAATCCGAAAATAGATTTTCCAAAGATGGAGGAAGAGGTTCTTCAGTTTTGGGAAGAGCGGAATATCTTCAAAAAGTCGATTGAATACCGACCGGAAGAGAAAGAGTATGTCTTCTATGATGGACCTCCTTTTGCCACCGGTCTTCCGCATTTCGGCCACATTGTGCCCGGGACGATCAAAGACACGATTCCTCGATATCAGACGATGAAAGGAAGACGGGTGAATCGCCGCTTCGGATGGGATTGTCACGGCCTTCCGGTTGAATATGAGATTGAAAAGAGTGAAGGAATCAGCGGGTATTCGGCGATCGTTGAATTTGGCGTAGCCAGGTTCAATGAGATGTGCCGCTCGATCGTACTGCGCTACACCAAGGAGTGGGAGACCACGATCAAACGGACCGGTCGTTGGGTCGATTGGGCGGACAGCTATCGGACGATGGATCTTTCCTATATGGAATCGATCTGGTGGGTGTTCAAGACGCTCTATGAAAAAGGGTATATCTACGAAGGGTACAATATTCTTCCCTATAGTCCGAAGCTCGCCAGTCCGCTTTCGAACTTCGAGGTGAACCTTGGCGGATACCAGGATGTGAGGGATCCCGCTCTTACCGTTCGTTTTAAAGTGGATGGTCAGGAAAACACCTATTTCCTCGCTTGGACGACGACGCCATGGACCCTGCCTTCCAACCTCGCCCTCGCATTCGGTCCGGATATCGAGTATGTGAAGATCCTCGATAAACGGGACGACAACTATTACATCCTCGGAAAAGAGCGACTGGCTCACTACTACAGAGATGAGGGGATGTACGAGGTTGTAGATGCCCAAAAGGGTTCCTTCTATGAGGGGCTGCACTATCAGCCGCTCTTTCCGTATTTCGCCGATGAAAAGGAAAAGAGCGGGGCGTTTGTCACCGTCCTGGGTGATTACGTCACGACAGAAGACGGGTCGGGAATCGTTCATACCGCTCCCGGCTTCGGTGAGGATGACTACCAGGTGCTGAAAGGAACCGGGATTCCCACGATCTGCCCGATCGATATGGAGTGTAATTTCACTGAAGAGGTCTCCGACTATGCGGGACGTTTCGTCAAGGACTGCGATGACGACATCATCGAGTATTTGAAGGAACACGGTCTTCTCTTCCTTGAAGAGACAATCGTTCACCCATATCCCTTCTGCTATCGCACCAAGATGCCGCTGATCTATCGGGCTATGAGCAGCTGGTTCGTCGATATCGATCAGATCAAACCTCATATGCTCGCCGCGAACGAACAGATCTACTGGATGCCGGAACACCTTAAGTATGGCCGCTTCGGAAAGTGGCTTGAAGGAGCACGCGACTGGTCGATCAGCCGCAACCGTTTCTGGGGCAATCCGATTCCGGTGTGGAAGAGCGATGATGGAAACCACATCGAAGTGATCGGCAGCCTGGAAGAGCTGGAGGCGAAGTGCGGTCAGAAAGTGACCGATCTGCACAAACACTTCGTGGATGATCTCACCTGGCCGAGTCCCGACGGCAAATCGGCGATGCGAAGGATTCCCGATGTTCTGGACTGTTGGTTTGAATCCGGGTCTATGCCGTATGCACAGTTGCACTATCCCTTTGAAAACCGGGAATTTTTTGAAAAACACTTCCCCGCCGACTTTATCTGCGAAGGGTTGGACCAGACCCGCGGCTGGTTCTACACCCTCACCGTATTGGCTGCCGGTTTGTATGAAAAACCCGCTTTTTACAACAACATCACCAACGGAATCGTTCTGAACGCCGAAGGCAAGAAGATGAGCAAAAGCGAGCGGAACTACACCGATCCGATGGAGCTGATCAATCAGTACGGAGCGGATGCCCTTCGCTTCGCTTTGATGAACAGTGCGGTCGTTCGAGCTGAAGATTTGAAGTTCAGCGAGGAGGCGGTCAAAGATGTCCTCAAAGGCCTTCTGCTTCCGCTCTGGAATGCATACTCATTCTTCGTTACCTATGCGAATATCGACTCCTACGAGCCGTCTGAAACGAATTATGCTGATTTGAAGAATCCGATGGATCAGTGGATCGTCAGCGCGACCGCCCGGCTGGTGGAAAATGCCACCGCCGCGTTCGATGCGTATGATATTCAGAAAGCGTGTTCCTATTTCATCCCGTTTCTGGATGAGCTGAACAACTGGTATATCCGCCGTAATCGTCGCCGATTCTGGAAAGGGGAGAATGATGAGGATAAGAAGCAGGCATATGATACGCTCTATCATGCCCTGATGACGTTCATAAAGGTCGTCGCTCCGGTCGTTCCTTTCACCGTTGAAGAGATCTATCAGAACCTCCGTTCCGGCGAGATGCCCGAGTCGATCCACCTCTGCGACTATCCTGTGTATAGAGGGGAGGAGCGAAACTTCATTCTTGAAGAACAGATGGCGCTTACCCAAAAAGCGATCGCCCTCGGCCGCGCCCTCCGAGCCGGTCATTCCTTGAAGATCCGGCAGCCGTTATCCAAGCTCTTCCTCGTCGATCGTGATGAGCATGAGCGGGAGGTGCTCGCTTCGATGCAGGAGAGCATCGCCGAAGAGCTGAACGTGAAGAGCGTGTCGATCGAAGCGGATGAAACGGCGCTCGTTACTTACAGCGCGAAAGCCAACTTCAAACTGCTTGGCGGAAAGCTCGGCAAAGACATGAAAGAAGTGGCCGCGCTGATCCAAGAGCTTGATTCCAAGACGATTGCGAAGATTCTCGACGGGGGAGTCTACACTCTTGCATACTCCGATGGTACGATTGATCTGGGTGTCGAAGAGATCATCGTTCAACGAAGCGAGGTCGAAGGAGTGAAGGTGATCAATGACGGTTCGTTGACCGTCGGCTTCGATACCACGATGACCGAAGAGTTGCTTGATGAAGGATTGATGCGCGATCTTATTCGAGCGATTCAGAATCTTCGAAAAGAGAGCGGGTTTGAAGTCACCGATCGAATCACGATCGCTTTCGAGGGTGATGAGAAAATCCACGAGGTCTTCAAGAAGTTTGGATCAATCATCAGTGATGAAACTCTGGCGGACGAAATCAAGGCTGAACCGCATGGAGGTGAGACTCTCCAGCTGCAGGAACGCGAAGTTCGCTTGGAGCTCAAGAAGGCGTGAGATGAAGAAAACGAAGGTTGTGATGCTGACTCTTTTCGTGGTGGTGCTGCTTGGCGGTTGCGCCACTACGACGGTGCGGAAACGGCCGGCATTCACGATAGAAGAGCTGCCGACTCATCAGACGATTCTTGTTACCACCGGCGATCCGGGCATCATTCAAACCGTTCTTCCTGATTTGGCGGATCGAAGCGAACGAATCAGTGTCGTCATCGAGCCCGGAGATGAGGCGTATCCGTTAAACCTGGAGGCAAGCCGAATCTACGGGGTGATGGAAACGACGTACTCGCGGGTAGCGATGAATACCGCACTCATGTGGTCTTCAAAAACGAAAAAAGATGCACATGAAGATGCTTCCTACTTCCAAATGAAGGAAAGCGACCTTGAACTCTATTCGCCAAGGAATGGAAAGATTCTTTTCACTCTCGATGATTATCCTGCCGTGTATCAGCAGTTCATGGAAAGAGACGAGGAGATTCTTCCTCCTGAGATCGCCGAAAGGATGAAGCAGAGCGCCATAGCCCTCTATGCCGAGAATCCCAAGACGTTCTTCGACCTCAACCTTGGAATCAGTGAAGAGGTGATTCGCCAAAGCGAATCCATTCTTCTTCTTTTCGAGAAAGGCGAAGAGAATACATATGTTCTGAATGCATTCATCACCATGGGTGACGAAAAGAAGGCGAAGACGCTTTCACAGATGGTTCGCAGCGGCTATATCGCGAACCTGAAGAAAGCAAAGCAAAGCTATGTGATCGCTGAATTGATGAAGATGTTCCTCCTTGACGGTCAGTTGGTGACGATCAAGGGAATAACGATGCAAAAAGATGAGCTGTTCAAAATCCTTTCTGGTTTGGATGGTTTGCTATAGAGGAGCCCGCTTATGCCGTCTTATGAGTACACATGCCGCTTATGCAAGGCAACAGTAGAGTTGGTGCAATCGCTTAATAAACACCAAATACCTGAGGTGTGCCCTTCCTGTACTATGAAACACACGATGGTTCGGGTGAACATCCCCACCTCAACCAAAGAGAACGAGGGGGAGAAGAAATGAGTCCACAGAAGCGAATCCTCACCGGGGACCGAACCACCGGAAAGCTGCACCTCGGCCACTATGTCGGCTCCTTGAAGAGCAGGGTGGAACTTCAGGATGAATATGAGACATTCATTCTTCTTGCCGATATCCAAGCCCTTACCACCCACTTCGACGAGCCGGAATTGATCAACTCATCGATTCTGGATGTTACGATGGATAACCTCTCCGTGGGTCTCGATCCTGAGAAAGTCACGTTTGTCCAACAGTCCCAAATCACCTCGATCGCCGAGTTGACCGTCTTCTACTCGATGATCGTTTCCGTCAATCAGCTCCGGCATAATCCTACGATCAAGACCGAAGCGGCCAACTATGGCTACGAAGATCTTTCCTATGGATTCTTGGGGTATCCGGTAAGCCAGACCGCCGATATTTCCTTCATCAATGCGGATCTCGTTCCCGTCGGTGAGGACCAAGTCCCCCATATCGAGCTTTCTCGAAAGATCATCCGAAAGTTCAACAAGCTCTACGGTACGAATATCACCGTTCCTCGGGCAAAGCTCAGCGAAGTAGGACGGCTGTCGGGTCTTGACGGCAATGCGAAGATGGGCAAGTCGATGGGCAACGCCATCTACCTCTCCGATACCTCCGAGGTCGTCTGGCAGCACGTTCGCAAAGCGGTCACCGATCCTACCCGGGTTCATGCCCATATGAATGGTCATCCCGAGGTATGCAACGTCTATAAGTACCACCAGGTATTCAACCCCGAAGAGACGGATGATATCCAAAAAAGCTGTACCAACGCATCGCTTTCCTGTTTCGCCTGCAAGCAACGTCTTAACGAGGTTTTGAACAATATGCTTGAGCCGATGCGCGAACGACGAGCTTACTATGAAGCCAGCATCGATATCGTCAAAGAACTGATCCATGAAGGATCGAAGAAAGCGAACAAGATCGGGAATGAGAACCTTGAGGTCATCAAGGAAAAGATGCACATCCTGATTTGACATGAAGAACGATTCTCGGTACCTGAAGGGAATCCTCATTACCTTTATGGGGGTTCTGGTCTTAAGCAGCGATGCATTGCTCATCCGAATGAGCAATGTAGCCGGGTTTCGGGCAGCGTTCTGGAGAGGGCTGTTCACCTTTCTTTCCGTATCGATCATCTTTCTCGCAAACAACAAGAAAGAAGCGGTGACCATTGTAAGAACCCAGTATAAACGGATGCTTTTTCCCGGGCTGCTATGGGGTATCAGCGGAGTCGCGTTTGCGATCGGAGTGCACAACAGCGGCGCTTCGATCGCTTTGGTGATGCTCAGTCTCGGTCCGTTCTTCGCTTCGCTCCATGCCTATCTTTTTTACAAACAAAAACCGCACCCGTTGACTTTATTAGCTGCGCTCGGAGCGGGTGGGGGAATCATCTACATGTTCAGCACGCAGCTCGGAACTCTCGAAGCGAAAGATTTCCTCTACAATATCTGGTCACCGTTGCTGTATGGAACCAATCTTTCCTATCTACGCCAAAACCCGACAGTAAATCGCCAAGGAATCAGCATTCTCGGAGGATTCACCGCGATGATATTGGCGCTCATCATCTCGCGGTTCCAAGTAATCATCCCATTCGAAAACCTCCTTCCTCTCCTCGTTCTCGGTGCGATCGTGATTCCTTTCGCCCAACTCTCGATCGGACACGGGACGAGGTTCATCCCGGCTCCGGAAAGCGCCCTGATCAGCAGTCTGGAAACGATCATCGGCATCATCTATGTCTGGATTTTCTTAAGTGAGGTTCCATCTCTCAACACCATCATAGGTGGAGCGATCGTGTTCGCCTGTATCGTCTTCAACACGCTCGCTCAAGCATATTGGGTGAAGCGATAGTTGAAAAACTACCGGGTTGAATCGTTACACATAATCCGGTCGGTCGGCAACAGGAAAAATGCAACCTTGAGGTAGTATTTTCCGTCTCTTGTTGCGACAAACACGTATCTGTGGGATAATGCGACTCATAATACTATCTTGTTCAGGCGGTGTGGACTTTGATAATTACCCAGTATTCCGGTCTCATGTTGTCTTCCAAGCTTGACATGTCAAGGAGTCGGTGTGAGAAAATCGATACGTATTTCCGTTTTATGTTGTGCGGTATTGTTGTGCGGCTCAGCAATAAGTGCCGGTGGCTTTTCTTTTGAATTAAACCCACAGACGCCTCTGCATCTTCCGTATCTTGCCGATCCATTCAATACGGATTTGACTCTTGGATATATGTATCTCTCATCGGAAGAAGATCGCCCTGCTTATCTTTATAAGGTGACAAACGGCAACAGCGGCATCGAATACACGGGGCTGGAAATCAATAAGCATTATACAGATGGCACCAATATGATTCAGATGAGGGTCGGCTCTTCAGTACCTCTTGCCCGGGTCAGTCTAGGTCCTCTCGCTGTCGAAGCGAATATACGAGGAGCATTCAGAGCCTTCTTTTTTGCCTATAGGGGGACGGATCTGCTGGGATTCGACGGAACATATTATCTGGGGATGAATGCGAAACTGGGAAATGTTCTAACGTTTTCCTTTGGAAAGAAACATCATTCAGGTCATGTCGGAGATGAAATCATCGCCAAGATTGATCATAAAGACCCAGTGAACGGTTCTCTGCTGCATGACCAACAGATCGATTACGTTCGACAGGATCCTCTCACGTTCGCGCTTTCGATCAACCTCATTGAAAATATTCGCGTGTATGGTGAACTCAGGTTGGGAGATACCGGACGAATACTGAAGCCCAATTTCAGCAGTGCTGCTTCAATCGCCGGCGGATACCGAGCTCGAGAAATCGAAGCAGGAACCGAGATCAGTCTTCCCATTCCATGCGTAGGGGATTTTACCGTAGCGTTCGATATGACGTTTCATGAGATGGGAAAATTTGTCCCACAGGGCAGTGGAAACGTAATTAATGGCGAGCATGAGAAGTATACATTCATCTATGATAAAGAAGCGCCTTGGGAAACGGAGTTTCAGATTGTAATAGCCCAATCACTGACCACGCGAAAAGAGGGTCCGAAAGCAAGAATCATGGCAACCTACCACTGGGGCAGATTTCCCCTCTTTGCCTTCCATATGAGCAAGGGTTCCTTTATCAGTGTAGGAGGATCGGTGGGCTTCTAAGGCCTTCCAAGGAGCCACCAGAGACGCCTGATCTGTTCTTTTCGAACTACCGGATCGACGGTGGGAACAGTCTCTTCAAGTTGTTTCATTTCGACGACAACTGGTTGAGGTGTTTCTTCTTCAAGCATTGCCGCAACACTCCGAACCGTTGGTACCGAAGGAATGAGCGGGGCGGATGTGGCGGTGACCGCAGGGGGCGGAGAAACGGCGGTTTTCGATTTCGAACTGAAGCGGAAACCGACCGATACACGTCCTTCAAGTTCATGTGCCGGATCCTTTCCGAACACATATCGACCGACAAGCTCCGGCGCCAGAACCAAGGAGCTGCCATCTCCAATCGGAAGAAGAATTCTTGGGGTGATGTGAACGATGATGTTTGGCTTTACGGTGATTCCGGCGGCGTTGAGAAGAAAATCTACTTCACCTCCGAGACCCAATGCCATCGAAGCGAATCTTTTCTTCCGTTCTATTCCCAAACTCAGAGCAAACGTATGAAGATAATCCGTCTTGGTCGTGTCGAACAGATTGGCATAGCGATCGAAGTTGTAAAAGTATCGTAAAGAAGCAAAAAACAAATCATTCGGATGGGCTTTGAAAGCAAAGGCGGGTTGTACGCCGATACCGAGACTCTTGATAAAAGCCGGATCTCCTTCTACGAATGTATGCGTTCCCCCCAGAGAAATCTCCGTCGAGTCATAGCGGATTCCGGCAAAAAGGGAACTGTTGAATACAAGCAAGATTCCAAGCATCGCAAGAGCATATATTCGCCATGGTTTCATAGAATTCCTCATATCGCAAAGTATATCTGACGTTCTTTTGTGGCACAAGGGAAGCGTGAGTGTGGAGAACGTCATCAGCCTACGATATCATAATTTTTCAAAATACGAGCAAAAAATACATCGCAACGGTAAAAAGTCTCATAAAAAGCAAATAAATCGGCTTAATAGAAGATTTTTGTTTCATTCTAACCGTTGGTGGTGTAATGTTATGATTAGGAAAGCTCAATTGATGGGCAAGAAACTGACATGGTTCCTCAGGAGGTTAGTATGGCAGACGAAAAGAAGAAAACCCCAGTCAAAAAAGAAGCTGAAGGTAAAAAAGAACCAGAGGTCAAAAAGGAAGCTCCGGTCAAGAAGGAGGAGGCTCCGGTTAAAAAGGGTGTGTTAAGTTGGTATTTCAACTTCAACCTGCTCTATAGGATTTTGATCGGTCTTGTTCTTGGTGCGTTGCTTGGAATCATCTTAGGAGAGAAGATGCTTTGGATCGCTCCGCTTGGTGCTCTCTTTGTTCGGCTGTTGAAGATGATCATGATGCCGATTATTTTCTCTACGCTGGTCGTCGGAGCCGCATCAATCAGCCCGGCAAAACTGGGTAAAGTAGGTATTAGAGTCGTTCTCTTCTACCTCGTTACTTCTGCATTTGCGGTCTTTGTCGGTCTGGTTATGGGTTCCATCTTCCGACCGAGTGCGGAAATGGGCGCCCTCGTGGCCGGTGCGGCAGGAAAAGCCGCGGCGAAGACTCCTGTTTCAACGGTACTTTTGAATATCATTCCTACGAGCATCGCTCAAGCAGTCGTGAACGAAACCGTGCTCCAGGTGATCTTCTTTGCGATTATCTTCGGTATCGGCATTTCCTACCTGAATATCAGCAAAGAGAAGCGCTTAAAGACCGCCGGTGAAACATTGATCGTGGTTTTTGACGGTGTTGCCGAAGTCATGATGAGAATGGTAACGGGAATCATGCAATATGCTCCGATCGGAGTATTGGCCCTTGTCGCCGAAGTATTCGCAAAGCAGGGCTCCAAAGTAGCCGGGTCGCTCGCGGTTGTGACGATCGCATGTTTCCTTGGCTATGCGATTCATGTCGTTCTTGTCTACGGCGGAATGCTGATGGTCAACAAGCTCTCGATCAAGCGATTCTTCAGAGATGCAAAAGATCCATTCATCACCGCGTTCGTTACCCGCTCTTCCAACGGAACGTTGCCGGTAACGATTGAATCGGCAAAGAGACTTGGAATTCCCAGAGACGTGTATTCGTTCTCTCTTCCTCTCGGCGCGACGATCAACATGGACGGAACGGCGATCTACCAAGGTGTCTGTGCGATCTTCATCAGCTTGACCGTTACCGGCGCCAACTTCACCTTGGGTCAGATGGGTATGATCATTGTAACGGCCACCCTCGCATCGATCGGAACCGCCGGAGTTCCCGGAGCCGGAGCGATCATGCTCTTGATGGTTCTCGAATCAGTCGGACTCCCGGTCGTCGAAGGATCCGCAGTTGCCGGTGCATATGCGATGATTCTCGGAATCGACGCGATCCTCGACATGGGTCGAACCGCTCTGAACGTAACGGGCGACTTGGTCTGTACGACTGTTGTTTCCAAAAACATGGGCCTGTTGGACCAGAAAGCTTGGGAATAAATCATTACCAAGGCAAAATCAATGTGGGGCCTCCGGGCCCCCATTTATTTGTTTATTCCAGGGGTTGTTCAACAGCCCATACGAACAGCTCAAGGACTCGACGGGAAACCATCCGAAACGTGAAGGTTTCACCATGAAGTTTGAAAGAAAGCGAGGAAGTGAAGAAGCGCTTGATGTAGGATGGTTCTTCGATGAGTTCACGCTTGACCGCCTGAACGGAAGGAGTTTTTCCGATCGAGGATCGGATGATGATGAGGCGGTGGGTTGTAACGACCAGCATCTTTTTCAGCCCTTCATGAAGACCGACCGCAAAGCTGTTGATCTTTTCATGGGGATAGAGAACACCGGCCAACGCTTTGTTTTCGCTCCGAAATCCATAGAGGTCATACACGTAGAGTTCCTGCATCCGTTCACGAACCGATTTGACTGAAGCCATTCATTCTTCCTCCGAAATCCACTATATCATACATCAGTTCTTGTGGCGGGAGAAATGGTGCGATACTCTGTATATATGAAAGCAATAGGAATCATCGGGGGAGTAGGCCCCATGGCGGGCGCGGATGCAGCGCAAAAGATCTTTGAGAATACCAATGTCGCCACCGACCAGGAGCATCTAGACCTCTACCTGACCTCAACGCCAAGGTCGATCGGAGACCGGACCAAGTTTCTTCTCGAAGGGGGAAGCAACCCGGCTGAAGGGTTGTACAAAAACGCCCTTCAGCTGATCAGCTTGGGCGCATCGACCCTTATCGTTCCCTGCAATACCGCCCATGCCCCTCCGATCTTCGATGTGCTTAGGAAGAAGCTTCATGATTCCCATCCTGAAATCACCCTGCTTCATATGATCGAGGAGACGGCGAAGCATATAGGAGAGCGATTCCCTGAATCTACGACGATCGGTCTGCTTGCGACAAAGGGAACCCATGCTCTGAAAACCTATCCCAACGCGCTTCTTGCGTATCCGCACATCACCTTGATAGAACCCTCCAAAGAGAGCCAAGAACGTGTGCACGATGCGATTTACAATCAAAGGTATGGAATCAAGGCCCAAGCCCCGGTAAGCAAGGAGGCGCTGGCTATCCTGCTTGAAGAGGCGCATACGCTGTACGATCGAGGAGCCAAGGCGCTGATTCTCGGCTGTACTGAGCTGCCGTTGGCACTCACTAAGGAAACGATTTCACTGCCGCTTATCGACCCCACCGTGGTGCTCGCCCGCTCGGCGATCAAGCACACCGAACCCGCCAAGCTTAAGGACGAAACTGCATGATGAAGTATATCTGCAGGCATTGCGGCAAAACCTATCCTATTACGTCCATGCGTTATATCTGTGAATGCGGTTCGCTGTTGCACCTCTCGTATCCCAAGACCCCTCCGGACTTCGGCTCTTTGGGCAACGACCATTCGCTGTGGCGCTATCGATCGGCCTTGCCGCCGTTTGAAAGGGAAACGATTGAACAGATCACGATGGGCGAGGGAGGGACGCCGATCATCCGATTGGAGGAAAACCTCTTCGGCAAAGCGGACTACCTGATGCCCACTCTCTCGTTTAAAGATCGGGGAGCGGTGATGCTCGCCGCCCTGATGGCAGAAGCGGGAGTGAAAAGATGTGCGATCGACTCCAGCGGCAATGCTGCAACGGCGGTCGCCGCATATGCCGCCCGAGGAGGAATCACGACGGAAGTATTCGTGCCGGCTTCGACCAGCGCAAAGAAATTGACGCAGATAGAAGCTCATGGCGGCAGGATTCACGCCATTGACGGCTCGCGGGATGAGACCGCCCGAGCGACGATCGACTATGTGAATGCATCCGGGATCTTTTACGCCAGCCATATCTTCAACCCATTCTTCTGGGAGGGGACGAAGACCTACATCTACGAGCTGTACGAACAGTTTGAAACGCTACCGGAGGTTCTCATCGTTCCGGTCGGCAACGGAACCCTCCTGATGGGCGTTTATATCGCGCTCCAAGAGCTTAAAGCATGGAACCCGATAGATTCCTATCCGCTCGTCATCGCGTTTCAGGCGGCGAATTGCGCCCCTTTGGCGCAAGCGTATGAGAAACGATCGCTTGTTCCCCAGTCCGTTGCCGTTTCGCCGACGCTGGCCGAGGGAATCGCGACGGGAGTTCCGGCCAGAGGAAAGGACATCCTGCAAGCGGTGCATGAGCTTGGTGGAAGATTCGTAACGGTAACGGAAGAAGAGATTATCAAAGCCCACAGCGACCTTGCGAAGAAGGGCGTGTACGTAGAGCATACCAGTGCCGCCAACTACGCCGCCTACCGTGTAGCCGTGGAAAAAGACGCGACGCTGGCTGATAAAAAAGCCCTGATACCTCTATGCGGAGCAGGGCTGAAAAGCGCGCATTAAGCAGAAGGAGAAAACGTTTGTTTCTTTTGACCCGACCTTCACGTTGACTGAAACATTATCTCTTCAAGATCAAGGCTCACGGTTTGCAAGCCATCCTCAAGAGCCTGGCTGATCGCCTTCAGACGTTCTTTTCTTCCGGCAAGATGCCCAAAGTTTTTTCGGACTTCGATCGGAGCGCCGCCAAGGATGAATGCCTTCTTGCCCTTGGGACTGAAACGAGAGTTGATCATTCCGCCTTGAAGACGATTCAGCACATCAAGGAGGGAGAGCATCACCTCGATCGAGCGCTGGACGGTATGTCTCCCCTTCAGATAGTTCAAATCGATATATTCTAGCACATCCACCGCCTGAGAAGCATGGTGGGAGATTTTCTGTTTTTTGACTTCCTCGTCATGCCGGCGACGTTCCTCTTCGCTCAACGATGATCGATCGGTGTCGTTCAGGATGCCCACCGCTTTATACCGGACTCTGAAGAGGCGGTCGATGATCGAACCGCTCGAATCTTCAAGGCCGCCCAACGACTCGGAGTAATGAAGCAGGGCTTTGCACACGCTGTCCCGCTGTTGGATGAAAGAGCCTTTCAAAATCAGATCCAGGTTCCAGAACGTGTTGACCAGCTTCAAAGTTTCATATCCGATGAAGCGGATCTGCTCGATCAGGGGTATATTACGATCAACGGTTACGCTGGCTTCCTTCTCCCAGCGCGCAATGAGACCGGCGAGGAATCGGTCATTGTCTTTTGCATATTGATACCCGAGAGCGATCGGGAGAATGATGACTTCCTCCCTCAGACCCTCCAATGCCCACGAGGCGAGGTTCGCCGCTCCCATTTCAATCGGAGCGCTGGCAAATGCGTGATAGCTTACCTGACCTTCCGGGGCCAAGGCGATCGGGAAACGAGGGTCTTGTATTTCTTTGCGCAAGAATTGAGCGCCTTCGCGGTTGTTCCCCCGATTCTCCACCGCAACGAATCCCAGAGCGGGAAAGAGTATTCTGGCCGGCCAGCCAGCCCAGTTAAGGACATCCCGCCCATAGAGGAAACGAAGATGAGGGCTTCTCACACCTACGAGAAGGGTGGGGGCATCTTCGACCGCGGTATGGCGAAATGCAAGAATCAGGGATGACTTGGATTCTTTGAAGCGCTTCAGCTCATCGATGAGAATCTCACGATTGGGAATCGTTACGCTTGATACTCCCAACGCAAATCTGAGATACAGCCTTCCGAAAAGCGGCACAACCATTCGAGCGATCGGAGAATACGCCGGAACGGGAAAACGATCCTTATTCAGCACGCCTGATCATCTCCTCGTAGTAGGCCTGGTCGATCGGGTAGTGTCGCAGGATAAGGAGACCGAGAACGTACCAAAGAATTGGAAGCGGACCGGCGATGAGGATGATTCCGATTTTTGTCCGGGGAAGGATCGCTCCTCCCCGGTAGCCGAAAACCGCTAAGATCCAGCCGTTGAGAGCAAGGGCGAACGCTTGACCGATCTTGCTGCTGAATGTCCAGATACTTGAAAAGACTCCCTCTCGTCGACCTTTTTTGTTGGTGTGGAGATCGTACTCAACGACATCAGGCAAGATCGAATGCGGCATCACGTAGTGGGTTGAAAGCCCGATGCCCGCCAGGCTCATCACCACGATGCCGAAGATCGGTCCGAACATGGTTCCTAGCAAGGTGAAGAGCAGCACCCCGACGCTTACGATCGTCATGCCGATCATATATACGCGCCTCTTGCCGATTTTTCTGGAGACGGCTACCCAGAAGGGGATACAGAGCAGACTGAAGGAAAGAAGACCGATGAGGGCGATCTGGAAAAGATCCTCATTGTTGAAGATGTAGGCGAAGTAATAGACGAGAGCTCCCTGGATCATCGAAGTTCCGGTGATGAAGAACGTCCAAGGCAGAAGGGCTTGAAGAAACACTTTTTCCTTGAGTACTTCGACAAAGGTGGAAATGAACCCGTCTTCGCTGATCTTGGGATGGTCTTTCGGTTCGCGGATCGCAAAGACGGTTATCATCGCCGTTACCAGCATGATCCCGCCCATCACCCCTCCCATCACCGGCCAAGAGGTGGCGTTCACGATCGGCATCACCAATGCCGCTCCGGCAAACGTTCCCAAGACGGCAAAGCTCATCCGATATCCGGTAAGAATGGTCCGCTCATGATAATCTTCGGTGAGCTCCGGCAGCAATGCGGCATAGGGGATATTCACCAATGTGTAGGCGGTGTTCAGCAACGAATAGACGAGGGTCACATAGAGAAAGAGCGTCATCTCATTCTGGAAGGAAACCGGAGTGAAAAGCTGAATCATGAAAAAGAAGGAGAAGATGGCGCCGATGAAGATATACGGTCTTCTCCGTCCAAAGCGGCTCTTGGTCCGATCGGAATAGTAACCGGTGATCGGATCGGTGATCGCATCCCACACTTTTCCGATCATCAGTGCTGTTCCGCTCAATGCAGGATTGAGGCCGACGACATCAGTAAAGTAGTAAAGGAGGTAAAAACCGATAATCGTAAAAAAGAGGTTCCCTCCCAAGTCGCCAATTCCAAAGCCAAGTTTTACCCGTCGTGTAAGCATAACCCCTCGCCAGATACATTTTTCTGACAGTGTAGACCAAAGTGTATGGGCAAACAAGATATTTGCATAGGGAGATGATATGAGTCATCCTATCAGTGCGAATGAGATCGGAATCGTAACGGTACCCAAGAGGGTCGAGAGCAGGACCATCGTGGTGGCGAAGTGAGCGTCCTTGTTGTGTCGAATCGGGAGGATGCTGGTGAAAACCGCCGAGGGGAGGGCAGCGGTCACCGTCACGACGACCTTGGCCATTCCCTGAAGATTGAAGAGATTCGCAGCCAAAAGTCCGATTAAAAACCCTCCGACAAATCGGACGAATAATGCGCTGATCAGCTCGACTTTGAAGGTGGGCTTGAAATCTTTCAACGAGACGCCGAGGGCGAAGGTTGCAAGAGCCGGAGCGCCATCGCCTGCGTAGAAGAAGATATTCCGGATCGTTTCAGGAATCGGAATGGAGAGAGTTCGGATCAAAAGGCCTGAGACGGTCGCCCAGATGATCGGGGAGGCGAACGCCGACTTGATTGAAGAGGCTTTCAATCCGCCGGTGATGATGAACACTCCGACGGTGAACATCGTAAATGATTGAGTGAAGTCGAAGATCACGCTCATATTCATTCCAAGGTTTCCGCCATAGAGCTTCATCAGGGGAATTGCAAGAAAGCCGGAGTTCATGAATACCAAGGAGGGGACGGTTTTTGAAGGCTCCTGCTTGGCCAGCTTCGCCCAAATGAACGCAACGATCAGCAACATCGCCATAATGAAGATAGATGCGCCGATCAACGAAGAGACGAGCGAGCCATCCAGATCCGTCGTCGCCATCGAGATGAACAAGAGGGCGGGCATGAAGAAATCCGCCGCCACGGTGGCAAGCGTTTTCGAATCGATCGGGGTAAGGCGCCCCATCATATATCCGGCGAGAATCATGACAAGAATGGGAAGCATGTGAAGAAACGGCGCTATCGTCATGCATTTACTGTACTTGGTTTTCTACAAAATAAACAAGTGGAGAATGATCTGACTGATTATGTGGGTGCTCCCGTGGACGATCATCGCCGTGGAAAATCCCTCCCTGATGTATAACCAGCCAAACAGATATCCGAGCGATCCGTTGAGGATCAGGGATCGGATGACCAGAGCGGCGCTCAGCGAACCGAAGGTCGCTTTCGTCGCCGGAAGGTGGCCGAGGGCGAAAACGAGGGCTGCGATGATGTTCGCCCAAGTGTACAGGGTAGTAGTCCGTTCGGACTTCTTGCAGATGAGGGTCAGCAGCCAGCTGATGAGGGAGAGGAAGAACAGCCGGAGAAGCACCTCCTCGACAAACCCTCCATAGCTTGCCGAAAAGAGGAAGTAGGCGAAGGTGTAGGTGGCTTTCGTGTAGAGCGAAGAAAGGTCGGGAATGAAGGGTCCGAAGATATACGGATCCAGAATGAGAAGAATTGCTCCGATGGCGGCGATCCAAGCCGCTTTTTTCAGCGAGGACGAACCCCACATATCCCAGAACGACGGTATAGAGAAGCAGGATCTGTGCAAGCGACAGGCCGATGAGGAGGTGAAAAGGAACCTGATCGCGGAGGCCAAAGGGGATGCTTGCGTAACTGAAGGTGGCGGACATTAGGCTGGCGATGACGCCGAGGGGAAGAATCTTCACCACGAAGTGAGGTTGCACGGGTATTCACTTTCAGCGCTACAGCATACCTCCATCACAATCTTCTTGTTCAATAACTCAGCGATTCGCTACGTAGTGCTGGAGAACTCCCCCGAGGTGGTTCTTTTCTACTTCGAGAATCCCCATCTCCCTGACCGCGCTTTCAACGGAATCGGAAGCGTGGGCGGCATTGATGCAGATATTTGAGCCAAATTCCCGGCGAATCGTTCCCGCAGCGGCTTTGGTCGGGTCGGTCGCTCCCAGGATCGTTCGAATCTTGCCGATCGCATCCTTTCCTTCGTAGACGAGAATCATCGATTTCACCAATCCCGGCTCATCCCATTCCTCTTTTGGACGCTCATACGTCTTGATTCCAGCCATGAACTCGACGATTCGCTCAAATTGCTCTTCGCTGTACATATCGCCGAATGATTCAGTCAAGGTATTCTCAAGTTCTTCCGTCAAGGGAATATTGAATTCCCGCTCAAGGAGCTCGCGAGCCTGCATTCCGTAAATCGGGGCGAGACGCTTTTTGAGACCTTCCTTGGTCGGTCCGTAAAACTGAATCGCTTGGGAAACGCTCATCTTCAGCACTTTGATCGCAACGATTCTCAATCCGCTCCGACTGAACATGTCGATGATCATACCGGGGCGGGAAGAGGCATGCCGCCAGTTGTCCGGCTTAATGATCACCAAAGTGCGCTCGACATCCTCGTAGCAACTATCGGGACGATTGTGGATCAAGTTGTTCTGGGTCGGGAGCCATTCGGCAAAGAGTTTAATGACCGCTTCCGCTTCCTTTTGCTCGCTGGCGGTAATGACCGCCGGCTCAAAGTAGCGAAGCGTCTGTTTGCTCTCATCTGCATAGATCAGATCCGCATAGGTGTCCCGGATCGATTCACCTGTCACGGTTTCAACGTCATAGGCATCTTTTTGGAAGGCGCCGCAGACATTGCTGAGCTCCTTGGTCGGGTTATCGCCACGGAACACGAGAAAGAGGGAACGGTGGAGCAACCCGTCTTCTGATGGACCCATGTTTTGTCGGATATAGGAACCAAGGATATCCCGCGATGCGCCACAACACGCCGCGGCGCTTCGTCTTTCGATGATTTGGGCGAACGCTTCCGTGGTCTCTTTGTCAAAGGTGACCATCTGGGCACCGACGAGTTCGAGCGAGATCCGGGAAAGCAGGCGGGATAATACACCGCCGGTCCTGCTTTTGGCAACGGTGTATGGGGTAACAAGAACATAAGATAGGGGTTGCAGCATCAGCGCCTCCTCCAAAAGGGTATACACTATCCTACTCGGAGGAGAGAACCTTGTCCATGAAAATCACCGTTTTACGACAATTTGACAAGACTCCATCGTGTCCAAAGCGGCGTTGTGCCTCTCGGCGGTGGTTCCGGCGGAGATTCTTCCGTCAACCTTCACCACAAGCTCCGGCCGCATCGCTTTGATCATGAGTGCGTTGGAGACGACACATATATCGGTACAAAGACCGAACAGTTCGACTTCCTTGATCTGAGGGTTGTCCCGGATGTACTCGGCAAGGTCAACGGAGCCGAAGGTATGTTTTTCAAAGCTCTTGGCATCTTTGAGGGGATCGCGAAGTTCGGGAATCAGCTTATGCCCCTCACTGCCTTTTATGCAGTGCTCGACGGGAAGAGAAAGCCCCTCACTGGTGGAGAGATAATCGTCAAAGTGGGTGTCGAGCGTGTAAGCGACCAGTCCTTCTTCCGAGTTGATCTTGGCCACGGCTCCATCAACAATCTTTTTCGCTTCTTCGGTTCCAAGCGAGCCGGAAACGAAATCGTTTTGCATATCTACGACAACCAAGAGTCGTTCATTCTTCTTCATCAGATTCCTCCTACAGCTAGGATACTAAGAAGCGGATGAAAAGGGAAGGAGAGCGGATTTTTACAACTGTTTGCGATGGCTGTCCTCTTTTACGCTTGATCCATGGACCATGATAAGAAGTTGGTAGCAGGAGTCGATATCGTCGACCATCGGTTTTTGGTATGCCTTCTTAACGAGGATGGCAAGGATCCCAGATATTACAGCGGGCGCAGCGATACGCCTCTCGGACAGGAGAAGTTTCTCTCTTTGATCGAAGATCGCATCGTGACGATGCCGCCGGATCCGTTGAGCACGATTGCATTCCATCGATTTGGCGGATTGGTGGTGAGCATCGACCGCAGGTATGAAACCTATCAAGCAGCAGGAATTGAACGTGGAAAGCAGATGGCGAAATTTGTCGCTCTCCTGGTATTTCATCAAGGGATGAAGATCACTGAGCTTACAAAAAAAGAACAGGGGGAGCTTCTTGTCCAACAGCAGGAAGAACTCAATCGGTTGATTGAATTCACCGATTCCGTCGGTCCCTTGATGGAGCGGCTGATTACCGGCAACGCCTCACCGAACGATATGGAGGAGCTGATTCGCCTTGAAGTCGAATCGCGCTATCCGAAAAACAGCGATCCTCCTCTGGCTGAAGACGTCGATCTTCTCGATCCAAAGGAGGATACCTTTTTTGCCCGGCTTTTCAGGTATTTGAAAGCTCTGACCTGACCGAAGAATTATTTGATCGCAAGAATATCCTTGAGAGCGGGATTTTTTTCGATATCCCGCTTCAAGCCGGCGACACGGGCTTTGTTCACATACTCTCTCGATTCGAACGAATAGGTGAAGTTGGTGTGGACATCGTACGTTCCGTTCATCAGCGCAAACGCATCTTCAGTCATGACAAGCTCCTCGTCGGTTGGAATGACGAGGATCTTTACTTTCGAATCATCGGTCGAGATTTCAAACTCGCCGTTCCGGCTGAAACATGTTTTATTTTTCTTCGGATCGAGTTTCGCTCCGATAATCTCAAGACCTTTACATGCGCTTTCTCGAATATGCGCCCCCATTTCGCCGACTCCGGCGGTGAAGACGATCGCATCAAGACGGCCTCCGAGCAATGTCGCATAGGAACCGATGTACTTGCCGATCCGCCGTCCTTCCATATCAATCGCGAGCTGGGCTTTTTTGTCTCCTTCCTGTGATGCTTTGAGGACATCCCGACGGTCGCTCTTGCCGCACAGACCGATGAGCCCGCTTTTCTTGTTCAACGTGGTATCCATCTCCCGGGCGCTCATGCCGGTGTTTTCCAGCATATAGGGAACGATCGCGGGATCGATATCGCCGCTTCGCGATCCCATCACCAGTCCTTCGAGGGGGGTGAGACCCATCGAGGTATCAACGGCGATACCGTTTTTAACCGCGCTGACCGATGCGCCGTTGCCGATGTGGCAGATGATGACGTTGGTATCCTTATTTTTCTTTCCGAGAATCGCCGCCGCTCGTTTGGCGCAATAGAGGTGGCTGGTCCCGTGGAACCCGTAGCGACGGACGTTGTACTTCGTGTACCATTCATACGGCAGTGCGTACATGAACGCCTCTTCGGGCATCGTCTGGTGCCAGGCGGTATCGAGAACGATCGCCTGAGGAACATCCGGCATCGCCTTCACTGCCGCTTCGATTCCCATGATGTTGGCGGGCATGTGCAAAGGTCCTAAGTGATTATAGCTCTTGAGCTGAGCGATAACCTCGTCGTTGATCAATGCGGACTTCTTGAAAGCTTCACCGCCGTGAAGAACCCGGTGTCCCACGGCTCCGATCTCTTTCAGATCCTTGATCACGCCGTACTCTTTGTCCAAGAGCATGCGGATAATCAACTCGATCGCTTCTTTGTGGGTAGGGGAAGAAAACTCGGCGGTATACGCTTCTTTACCGACCGCCTTATGTTCAATCGTTGAATACTCAAGACCGATGCGCTCGACCACGCCGACAGCCAGCACTTCTTTCTCTTCCCAATCATAGACTTGGTACTTTGCAGAAGAACTTCCACAATTCAGGGTTAAAATTACCATGAAGCACTCCTCATTTTGGATATAACATTACACAGGTTGGTAGGCACGGGTACCACAGTGTATTAAAGCATTATTGAGACGAAGAATCAACATGAAGCGGAGACAGAAATACTTTTCCTTAAGAAGAAATGAGACAATGTTCTTTTTTCTTTCTTCTTCTCTGTGCGTCCGTGTCCCTATGGGCGAAGACGGAACTGCTTCTGTGTTTTCAACCGCTGCAAAAGACCTTCGTCTCATCGGTCGGGACTGAAAGCTTCCACCTTGATCTTTCATACAGCTTCACTTCAGAGGGAATTACACCCTCGGTTGCTCTTGGTCCATTCAAAATCAATATGACTCGAATTACCGTAACGAACACCATTGTTCATCCTCTTAGAACCACTTCATTGCTTGAGACTCGCTTTGAACATCCCCGATGGGGAACACTTTCTCTTTTTCGTGCCGATGAAAACCATATCGGTCTTGGATTTGAATGTGGAGTCTTCAAGGGAATAGTCATGCATCTTCCGGTTCTTGAGTCCAGAAGCGTGTTTCTTCCTCACCGACGACATCAAGGCCTTTCATTCCTTGTTCGCTATGCGCAAGGTCCGATCACGGTCCGTTGCATCGGCAGTGAATATGCCCCTTTTTCGCTGGAGGTGTCTTTAGTGCTTCATCTGGGAAGAGTGAAGATTCAGAGCGTCCTTGATTCAAGCGAGTTTCCATGCCGTCTCACCCTCGGATTGGAAGGGGAGAATGCTTCCCTCTCGCATGAGATGAGCCTTGGTCGCGAACCGATCTACAGCGGAAGCGAGCAACTGTTGAGAGTAAGTCAAAGAAGTAACATAACAGCATCCGTCGGCTCCGTTCTCATCGGACTTGATTACCTCCTCACTCTGCAGACGAAAGAAGAAGGGATGGTCCGAACCGATCTTCGGATTCGGCTGATGCTCGGAAATTCATCGGATCGGATCCATCTCGTCTGGCAGGAGCGGGAAGGGTGGTCCGTACAGGTAAAAGGTCGGAACGGATCGCTGGCTCTTTCCAAGGGAAGAGTCGCCTATGAGTTCATCGCTCACCTTGCACAAGGTGAAGTGAAGATTTCGCTCACCTCGAAAGGAGTGTTTTCAATTGCGTATACATATCGATTCACCATCGGCCAAGGTAGGTGATCTCCTCTTCAAGGGTGATCGCATACTTCTGAAAGACGGTCTCTTTGGCCAGAACGATCAGGTTGCGAATGTCGGTGGACGTAGCGCTGCCATCGACATTGATGATCACATTGGCGTGATGGCGCGCGATTTTCGCTCCTCCGATCCGTTTTCCTTTGAGATCGCACCCCTCCAGCAGCGCCCCGGCTTTATGATCGGGAGGATTCTTGAAGATCGATCCGAGGGAAGGGTAGCGAAACTGCTGCTGTTCGACTCGTCGCCGTTTATATCCCAAAGCAATCGTCTTGAGCGTATGGGTATCGCTGATAGGCTTCAATGCCAGATGTACTTCGTAAAGGATGAGGCCGCTCCGTCCTTTATACGGGCTCAATCGATAGGAGAATTCGCTTTGGATAATCTGCTCGCGAAACAGGTTGCCGTGAAGATCGAGAAAGTCAGCGAACAGAACCGTTTCACTGATCTGGTGATCGTGGGCTCCGGCATTTCCCCAAAGCGCTCCGCCGATCGTACCTGGAATTCCATAGAAGTGCTCGAGGTCTCCCAAGCCTTCTTCAATCGCGAAATCGATCGTTTCTTCCAGTTGCGCCCCTGCCAGAACGGAGAGAAGGTTCCCTCGTTTTTTCATCTCGTTCAATCTCGTGGTTCTGATGACCAGACCTTCAATGCCGTCATCGCTGATGAGGGTGTTGCTCATGCCTCCGAGGATCGTAACGGGGATGGATTTGTCACGAGCAAATGCAAGAGCAGCTCTAAGTTCTTGTAGGTTGGTTGGATAGCAGAACAAATCCGCTGTTCCGCCGCTCTTTATTGTTGAGAATTTAGCTAAGCTGACATTCTGTTCAAGGTTGATTTTTTCAACCCTATTGCTTACATTGATAGGCATGAAGACATAGTAGCCCTATTTATCGGGTCAAGCAATCCAAAGGAGCTTATCATGGCGCTTCGCCTTTACAATACAATGAGCCGTTCGATCGAAGAGTTCATCCCGATTACCGCTAAAGAGGTCGGGATGTACAGCTGCGGACCCACCGTCTACAACTACGCCCACATCGGAAACCTTCGAACCTTTCTGTTTGAAGATCTCTTGAAACGAGTCCTCATCGCCAGCGGGTTCGAGGTGAATCATGTGATGAACATCACCGATGTCGGACATTTGAGCGGAGATGGCGATGACGGTGAGGACAAGCTTGAAAGAGCGGCTCGAGAAAAGAAGAAGAGTGCATGGGAGATCGCCGATTACTATACCGAGGCGTTTCTCAAAGACTTTGACGATTTGAAGATGATTCGGCCCGATACGATCTGCAAGGCGACCGATCATATCCAGGAGATGATAGATCTGATCCTCCGTCTTGAAGAAAAGGGGCATACCTACCAAAGCGGGGGGAACGTGTACTTCTCGATCGATACGATCGATGATTACGGCAAGCTCGCCCGCCTCGACCTCGACCAGCTGCAGACGGCGGTTCGGGAAGGAGTCGAAGAGGATGAGCACAAGCGAAACCCCAAAGACTTCGTTCTCTGGTTCACCCGAAGCAAATTCGGCGAACAGGAGATGATGTGGCCGTCACCCTGGGGCAGGGGATTCCCCGGCTGGCATATCGAATGTTCGGCGATGAGCATGACCTATCTCGGGGAACAGTTTGATATCCACTGCGGAGGAATCGATGCGATCCCGGTTCATCACACCAATGAAATCGCCCAAAGTGAAGCGGCAACCGGCAAAAAATGGGTCAATTATTGGCTGCACGGCGAGTTCCTTCTCGATGAAACGGGGAGGATGAGTAAATCAAGAGGAGGATTTCTGACCCTCAGCCTGTTGAAAGAGAAAGGCTTTGATCCGATGGATTACCGGTACTTCACTCTCGGCGGACACTATCGCTCCCAACTGAGGTTCAACTTTGACAATCTTGCCTCGGCCCAAAATGCTCGGACCAATATCGTGAAACATATTCAAGGCTTGCTCAAAGAGGGGGCCAAGGCGATCGAACTCACCGGTGGGAAAGCTCTTGAGTATAAAGAAGCGTTTTTGAGCGCGGTTCAGCACGACCTCAACACTCCTAAAGCGCTTTCCACGCTTTGGGCCGTGGTGAAGAGCAGCGATCTTACCAATGATGAACAATACTCGCTCATGCTCTACTTCAATACGATGCTGGGTCTTGGTTTTGATGAGATCGCCAAGCCGAAAGACGTTGCGGCCAGTGACGAAGCGCTGCGTCTCTTGAGTGAGCGAAATGCTGCAAAGGCGGCAAAAGATTGGAGTCGAGCCGATCATCTTCGCGCTGAGCTTCTTGAGATGGGATATGTGGTCAAGGATCTGCCTTCCGGCAGTGTTCTTGAAGAAAAAATGTAACGATTGTACGTATGAGTTGTTAATCTTATGGAAATACAGAGCAACGATGAACGAGCGTTCAGAGGCGTATACGAGGAAGTCTTCCCGGTCATCATGCGGGTCGCCTACCACGTTACCAACAACAGGGATCTTGCGGAAGAGATTTGCCAAGAAGCGTTCATCCGGTTTTTTGACAAGGGGATGCTCTTTCCTTCAAGCGATGACGCCAAGTACTGGCTGATCCGGGTTGCGAAGAACCTCGCGATCAACCAAGTCAAACGGAAGGTCCGCGAGCAGGGGATGGTGGAAAAGCTCAAGCAGATGCCGACTTCCCGTGCGAACACCACCGATGGCGAGCACGTGCTGATCAGGGAGGAGACCAGAGCAGAAGTTCAAGCGGCGATCAGTCAATTGCCCGAGAAGTTTCGCCTGGTCATCGTGATGAAGGAGTATACCGATATGGGATACCGGGAAATCGCTGAAGTACTCCGTATTTCCGAAAGCAACGTGAAGGTGAGGGTCCACCGAGCACGGAAAATGCTCGAGTCGATTCTCAGCCGGGAGTAGTATATGTGTGTAGATGACCAACTGTTGAATACGTACTTGGATCAAGAGCTGAAAGAGCCGTGGAAAACTCAGGTGGAGGAACATCTTTCCTACTGCAACGCCTGCAGGCTTCGCCTTTCATCTCTTAAAGAGATCCAAAGCCGGCTCGCCTCGGCGACTTTGAGCGATGATGAGATCGCCCCGTCAAAGGAGCGGGTTCTTACATATTTTGAAAAGAATCGTTTTGGCGAACAGGCAAATAAGCACCTCTTCTGGCATAAACGGGTCCAGGTGAAACTGGCGCCTGCGATTCTTACCAGCGCAGCGGCGTTCGTAGTGGTGTTCATCGCTTCTTTCGTCCTGTTTTCCAGCAACCCGCAGCAGCGTCAGGAGATTCTGCCCGGTGTCGCCGATCCGATCGATTCCACACATATCCGCCAGGTCAGCGATTCGCCGCGACCGTCCTTGGATTCCTTCAGCCTTGAACAGATTGTCAATCATCTCGATAAGCTCGGTTATGCGGTAAAGCTCGAGTTGAAGGCCATTACCCCGCTCGAGTAAGAACTCTTGCACATAGCACAAAGGCTCTACATTCTTGTAGAGCCTTTGCTATTTTGATAGGATAGCAACCATCTACACGCGGAGGTTCCGATGAAGGCTGTCGAATTGAGCAAAGCATATGACCCAAAAGATTTTGAACAACGAATCTACCGAAAGTGGTTGAATTCGGGAAGTTTCGAGCCTGCCGAGGGCGATGGAAAAACCTACACAGTCGTAATGCCTCCGCCGAACGTAACGGGAATCCTTCACATGGGTCATGCGCTGAATAACAGCCTGCCGGATATTCTCATACGCTATCACCGGATGAAGGGTATTCCCACTCTCTGGGTTCCGGGAACCGATCATGCAGGAATCGCGACGCAGAACGTCGTCGAACGCCAGCTTGCCAAAGAAGGCTTGACCCGAGACGATCTGGGGCGGGAGAAATTCCTCGAGCGAACCTGGAAGGTGAAAGATGAGCACCATCGAATCATCAAAGAACAGTTGATGAAGATCGGCTGTTCATGTGATTGGAAGCATGAGCGCTTCACCCTCGATGAAGGCCTCAGCAACGCTGTCCGTGAAGCATTCGTCACCCTGTATGAACGTGGTCTGATCTATAAAGGGGAGTATCTGGTCAACTACTGCCCCTCCTGCGGAACCGCTCTCGCTGATGATGAAGTCGAACACAAAAGCCGTAATGCGGCGATCTACCGGATTGCATATCCGTTCCGCGATCAGGAAGGTCACATCACCGTCGCGACGACCCGTCCTGAGACGATGTTCGGAGACGTGGCGGTTGCGGTGAACCCCAATGATGAACGGTACAGCCACCTCATCGGCAGACATGTTCATCTTCCCCTCACCGATAAGATCATTCCGATCATCGCCGATGATTTCGTCGACATCGAGTTCGGTACCGGGTTCGTAAAAATAACTCCCGCCCACGACCCCAACGACTATGCCGCCGCGCTTCGTCACGACCTTGCGAAGGTGAATATTCTCAATGCGGACGGAACGCTGAATGATGAGGTGCCCAAGGAATTCAGAAACCTCAAAGCTGAAGTCGCCAGAACGAAGGTGGTCGCAGCCCTCGAAACGGGAGGGTACCTGCAGAGTGAAGAACCGTACACCCACGAAGTCGGACACTGCTATCGCTGCCACAACGTGGTTGAACCATACCTTTCCAACCAATGGTTCGTAAGGATGGAAGGGATGGCTAAAAAGGCGCTCAAGGCGCTGGAAGACGGAAGGATCGCATTCCATCCGAAACATTGGGAAAACACCTATACCCACTGGCTGGAGAACATTCACGATTGGTGCATCAGCCGCCAGCTTTGGTGGGGGCACCGGATTCCTGTCTGGGAGTGCGAAGGATGCGGCCATCTAATCGTCAGCCGGGAAGACCCCACGGAGTGCCCCAAGTGCAAGGGAACGGATCTTGTTCAAGAGTCGGATGTGCTTGATACCTGGTTCAGCTCATGGCTCTGGCCATTCTCCACCCTCGGCTGGCCGGAAGAAACGACGGATTTGAAGCGATTCTTTCCCACCGACAGCTTGACCACCGGATACGACATCATCTTCTTCTGGGTGGCCAGGATGATCATGGCGAGCTTGGAGTTTCTCGATGAAGTTCCTTTCAAAGATATCTATATCACCGGTCTTGTTCGTGACAAGCAGGGGCGAAAGATGAGCAAGTCGCTGGGCAATGGAATCGATCCCTTGGAGGTCATCGATCAATACGGCGCCGATGCGATGAAGTTCACCCTTTCCTATATGGCGACCCAAGGTCAAGATATCCTCATCGACATGGATACATTCCGTCTTGGCAGCCGCTTCGCCAACAAAGTCTGGAACGCCGCTCGTTTCGTTCTTCTGAATATCGGGGGTGTCACCCTGCAAAACGTCGAGGAGATCGAGTTCAATACGATCGATAAGTGGATCTATCATCGCTTCAACCAGACAGTGCAGAAAGTCCAAGCTTCAATGGAAACCTTCAAGTTCAATGAAGGCAGCCAGGCTGTTTACGACTTCTTCTGGAACGACTTCTGCGATTGGTATCTGGAAACTGCGAAAGGGGGGATGTACTCCAAGGAAGAGGAACCGAAAAACCGGCAGATCTCCCTTCTGCTGGACCTTCTCGAACGTTCAATGGCATTGATGCATCCATACATCTCCTTCATCACCGAAGAGATCTACTCAAAGCTGCCGAACAGAAAAGGCTTGCTGATCAATCGTCCATATCCCGAGCATGACGAAGCGTTGGTCTTCCCCGAAGAAGACACGATCTTCACCCGGCTCCAGGAAGCGGTCACATCGATTCGCGCGTTGAGGAGCGAACTGCAGATTCCTCCCGATCGGAAAGTCCGGATTGCGATCCAAACCGACGATTCATTCATCGGCTCCTCGTTCTTCAAAACTCAGGAGCGACTGCTTGCTCTCTTCACCAATGCATTGAGCGTTGAAGTTGACCGAGGAGTCGGGATTCACGGCACTCTTCCCGTTGCCGGCAGCGGATACCAGAGCTTCGTCTTCGTCAGCGATGCGATAGACATAGAGAAAGAAATCCTAAAACTGGAAGGGGATGTCGAGAAGACGAAGAGGAACCTTGAGGTGTCATTGAAAAAGCTCGCCAATGAAGGATTCTTACAGAACGCCAAGGAAGAAGCGATAACAAAAGAACACGCCAAACGTGCTGAGTTTGAAGAGAAGCTTCAGAAAAGCGAGCAACACATCGCCTTGTTGAAAACTCTTGTATAAAAAAGAATGAGGCGCCGAATCCGGCGCCTCTGCATTCTTATGCGTTTTTCTCCTCTTGGATTTCCTTGCGGCGTTCCTTGGCGAGCTTGCCGATTTCAGCAAGGGCTTTTCGAGCGCGAGCTGCTGCAGCTTTTACGCCTTTTTCGGTGAACTTTCGATTCTCTTCCAAATAGGCTTCAAACTGTGCAACGATTTGTTCGTGAATTGTCATAGAAAACTCCTTTTGCCATGTTGCGTTATTTTACCACGGTTTGATGCCAACGCAAATACAAAACACACGAATAACGCGAAATTATGCAGAATTTGAGAGCTTTTTAAGGGATTTTCCGTACAATCCGACCGTTTTTTCTTGAAGACGCGGGATTCTCTTACAAAGAGCGACGAATAATGTACCCGTCACGCAGCTTTGCATGGGTTTGCAGATAACAAGGTTTGTTGTGATCGCCTTGTGCGATTTCTTCCATCTCTTCGTTAAACAGGATGAAATCATCCAAGGGGAAGTTGGGGAGATCCGGGGCGATGATCTCAAGGAGGTGCTCCTTTCGGATGGAGTTCTTCAGTTCCAGGCGATAGAGATCGTTTTCTTTCCGTTCACGAACGAATCCGCAGAAAAGAGTTCGTCGTTGATAATCTTTTTTAGTGATGATCGATCCCTTTGTCGGATCGATGGGACCGGACCCGAAGAAAAACCCGGTAGAGTATTCACGGTGGGAAACGTCAAAAAGATCTTCACGGTAGAGTTCCCATTGAGGATCTTTATCCAGAGCCTTCCGATATGCCCGGGTGACCGCTGCAACGTAGTATGAGCTCTTCATCCTCCCTTCGATCTTCAGGGAGGAGACACCGGATCCGATGAGCTCATCGAGATGGTCGATCATGCATAGATCTTTTGAGGAGAGGATCGTTGTATAATCCTCGTATTCTTCAATCGGGTAGAACGTTCCTTCCCGTTCCTTTTCCTCCAGCGCCACGCGGTAGTTCCACCGACAGGAATGGGAGCAGTCACCATGATTGCCGCTTCGACCTGCAAGATGTGCGCTAAGCAGACAGCGACCGCTGTACGCCATGCACATCGCCCCGTGAACAAAGACTTCCAACTCCAAATCGGGGTTTCGATCCTTGATCGCCTTGATGTCATCGAGCGTCGCTTCCCGACCCAAGACGATTCGCTTGAACCCCGCTTGGTGGTAGAATCGGGCGCTTTCACTGTTTGTACAGGAAGCTTGAGTAGATAGATGCAGTTCGACGTCTTCCCCAAGATACTTGCGCAACAGGGGAATCACCCCCATGTCGCTGATGATATACCCGTCAAACGGCCACTGTTTCATCTTCGGCAATTGATCTTCAAGTGAAGCCATTCGGTTCTGGTCGAACAGCATGTTCACCGTGCAGTACAGCTTTTTCCCCGTCTTTTCTTTGAGGTCAATGACCTCGACGAGGTCGGCTTCGGTGAAGTTGCCGGCGTTGGTCCTGAGCGAGAAGGGAGAAAATCCCAAGTACGCTGCGTCGGCCCCATATTCCAAGGCCAAGCGCAGCTTTTCAAGGTTTCCCGCCGGGCTCAGAAGTTCGACGCTCAAGAGAGGGCTTCCTTCACCGCTTTGGCCACCGCTTCAGCGATTGAGACGACTTCCTCGTTTTTGGATTGGAGGGTGGTGTCCTTGGAAGGACGGAACGGCACGAGCTTCCGCTTTGCATCCTCAGGGAACGCAAGGCGAAGGACCTCTTCGATCGTGGCGACACTGTGGAAGGTAACTCCTTTCTTCACCTCATCTTCAAGTTCATCCAAATCCCGCTTGTTGAATTGCGGAATGATGATGTCCTTGATCTTATTGCGTTTGGCGGCCAGAATCTTCTCTTTCAATCCACCGATCGGCATGACTTTCCCTTTCAAGGTGAGCTCTCCGGTCATCGCAAGATTCGGAGCCATCACCTGATTGGTGATCAACGAGTATAATGCGACGGTCATCGTGATTCCGGCTGAAGGTCCGTCCTTCGGAGTCGCCCCTTCGGGAACATGGAGGTGGACGTTATTGCGATCGAACCAGACAGGATCGATCCGGAATTGATCGGCGTGGGCCTTTATATACGTATGAGCGATGGAAACCGATTCCTGCATCACGTCTCCGAGTTGACCGGTGAGTTTCACTTCACCTTTGCCGGGAGTGTTTTGCGCTTCGATGATCAAGGTGTCGCCACCCATGCTCGTCCATGCCAGACCGATTGCCATTCCCGGCTTGTCCGCTTTGAGAATCTCATCTTCGACAAAGACCGGCTGACCGAGGTATTCGACCAGCTCCTCCTGTCTGATCACGACCGGAGTGGCAAGATCAGGTTGTTCCACCAGTTTCAAGGCGACTTTTCGGTTGATCCTATCCAACGATTTCTCGAAGTTTCTCACCCCCGCTTCCCGAGCGTACTCATCGGCAATTTTTCGCAGGATCGGGGAAGAGTATTTGATCTCCTGCTTGTTCAATCCGTGTTTTTCCAACGATTTGGGAACAAGATATTTACGACCGATCGCGAGCTTCTCGTCGCTGGTGTAGCCGCTTAACCGGATGACCTCCATCCGGTCCAAGAGGGGACGGGGAATCGTTTCAAGGGTATTTGCGGTAACGATGAAGAGCACCTGGCTCACATCAAAGGGAATATCCAGATAGGTGTCCCTGAAAGCGGAATTCTGTTCGGGATCGAGAACCTCCAGCAGCGCACTGGCGGGATCTCCCTGATAGGAGATTCCCATCTTGTCGATTTCATCGATCAGGAACACCGGATTCTTGCTCTTGGTGATTCTGAGGCCTTGCACGATCTTGCCGGGCATCGCTCCTATATACGTTCGGCGGTGTCCTTTAATTTCACTCTCATCATTCATTCCTCCGACGGAGAAACGGAAATACTCCTTCTTCAGCGCGCGGGCGATCGAAATTCCGACGCTCGTTTTTCCCACCCCGGGCGGACCGACCAGACAGATGATCGAGCCTTTGGTATCCTGTTTCTTTTTTCGGACCGCAAGAAACTCGAGGACCCGATCCTTGACATCCTTCATCCCATAGTGATCTTTTTCCAAGATCCGTCGGGCGCTTTCGATTGAAAAGGTTTCCGGTTTGGGATCTTTCCAAGGAAGATCGCTGATGATCTCGAGGTAGGTGCGGGTGATGGAATACTCCGGCGAAGCGCTTTCCATCATCTCGAGCCGGCTCAACTCCCGCTCCACCGTTTCTCTCGCTTCATCATTCAAGGGAAGCGATTTGAACTTTTTCGCGAGCCGTTCGATCAATTCAGCTTTTGGGTTGGTGGTGAGACCAAGCTCCTGCTGAATCGATTTAAGCTCTTCACGGAGAAAGTAATCGCGCTGGTTCTTTTCAAGCTTCTTGTTGACCCGAGCCTGGATCTTCGCCTGGACCTGGGCGATATTCTGTTCGTTTTTAATGAAGACCAACACTTTTTCAATGCGATTGCGCACCACGAGCGTTTCAAGAATATCCTGCTGGTCGGTGCGATCGACATTGAGAATCGATGCGATGAAATCAGCCAGCTTTCCCGGATGATCGATATTGACCATGTTCAACCGCATCTCTTCGCTGATCAGCTGGTTGTTTTTAGTCAAGCTCTTCATCTCATTGAGCAACAGGCGGGTCCACGCCCTGAGCTCTTCGCGGTCATCTTCAATGTCTTCAAGATAGTTGACTTCGGCGATGATGTATTTGCCGCCGGGATAGAACTGCTTGATCTCAAACCGTTTCAGCGTTGAGATGAATATGCTCATTCCCCCATCGGGGAGTTTTATCTTTTTGACGATCTTTGCTACCGTTCCCACCGTATAGAGATGTTCTGATCCGACTGTTTCCGTCTCCACCTCCTCTTTGACCAGCAGCAATCCTAGGAATCCACCATGCTTCACCGCTTGGTTGACGATTTCGACATCACTTTTATCGGTAATCATCAACGGTGTGAACAAGCCGGGAAACACGGGGTTTCCGCTTACCGGCAGAATAAACAGATTGTTGGGAAGCAGTTGCTCGATTGGCATCAGTTCCTGTTCGCTCATAGCGCCTCCATATGATGAAATGGCGAACCCGATTGCCCGCCTGCATCAAAGGTACTCAAACTTTCTCCTAAAGGGAAGGCTCTTCTACTCCTTGGAAAGCCACTTCACTCCAACGTAGCAGAATGGGGTGTCGAGGAGGGCGAATACCACCTTGAAGAGCCAGTAGGGTATGATGAGGGAAAAGAGATAGCCCACCGTATACGTGGGAGTAAGCTTGTAAAAGGCGATGAACATGAAGATCACCGTATCGATGAACTGGCTGGTTATCGTCCCGACGTTGTTTCTCAGCCAAAGCATTTTTCCTTTTGTGAGCTGCTTGAGGCCGATAAAGATCGCGACATCGATATACTGACTGATCGCGAAGCTGATCAGGCTCGCCATGCTCATCCGCATGCTCATCCCGAAAATCTGTCGATACGGTTCCTGAAGATCCCACGTAGGATGGGGTTTTACCCTGACAAAGATCGCGGTGACGGTGAGCATGATCGCAAGCATGATCGTGCTGAAGCGGACGAAGTGGTTTGCTTGTTCACGCCCGCGCACATCCCCGACGATATCGGTGATGAGGAACAGCACCGGCATGAAGAATATCCCGACGGAAACCCGAACACCGAAAAGGCTGATGATCTTGCCACCGACCGTATTTACGAGCACCATTCCCAAGATGTACAGGGAAAATAAGAATAGATCCTTTTTTGTCCATGTTTCCATATCATTCCTCGCTTGCGTTGAGTTTATAGAAAGTTGGGTTTATGGTCAAATACGCTTTCCCACAGGGTGGCAACTTGTGATAGAATACCTGCAAATAAGGAAACAACCATGGAAAGCAAACTCATTGTCATCGCTATCGGAGGCAACTCGCTGATCGAGGATCCCAAGCATGTTACGGTCGAAAGCCAATATGAAGCCGCCCGCAAAACAGCCAGCCACATCGCCCGTTTGATTCAAGCGGGACATCGGGTGCTCATCGCTCACGGCAACGGTCCTCAGGTCGGATACGTGCTTCTTCGGAGCGATATCGCCAAAGACGTCCTGCACCAGGTGCCGCTTGACAGCTGTGTCGCCGACACGCAGGGAGCAATCGGCTATCAGCTTCAAATGGCTCTGCACAATGAGCTTGCAAAGCTCGGAGTGACCCGACCGGTCGCAACGGTGGTGACGCAAGTCGAGGTCGATAACAATGATCTTTCCTTCAAGAATCCCACCAAACCGATAGGATCCTTCCTGACCAGAGAGGAAGCGGAAGAGCGAAAAACCAAGGATGGGTGGAACGTGGTCGAAGATGCCGGGCGCGGCTATCGCCGGGTAGTCCCTTCGCCGAAGCCCAAACGGATCGTTGAGCTCGATTCGATCCGCTCGCTTCTGGAAAACGGCTCGATCGTCATCGCCGCCGGTGGCGGCGGAATTCCGGTCATCAAGGATGAAGCTGGGCTTCTTCGAGGGAAAGAAGCGGTCATCGACAAAGATCTTGCCGCAGCCCTTTTGGCCAAAGAGTTGAATGCGGACCTGTTCGTCATCTCGACGGCGGTGGAAAAGGTGTTCCTCAATTGGGGCAAACCCACCCAAAAGAGCTTGGATGTGATTACCACCACCGAAGCTAAACAATATATCGAAGAAGGACATTTCGCCCCCGGATCGATGCTCCCGAAAGTGGAAGCGATCGTAGATTTTGTCGAAGTTACGAAGAATACCGGCTTGATTACCGACCCTGCCCACATCCATGGAGCTCTCTATCGGGATAAGGGGACGAAGATCGTCAATGGTTAGAAGATACTTTCCCAATCTGCGGTCATTCATCGTCTCGATGGTCGTCATTCTCATTCTCTTGACGATGGCCGTCGTCATCACCGATCAAAACAATGTCCGGCGTCTTCACAGATATCTGAGGGCGGCGGAAACCGTTAGAGAAGCGTGTTATTCACTGATCGAACAGCGCCTCGCCTATGCCAAGGCGCTCGTTCGGATAATCGATGGCCAAGTGGATACCGGCGATTTGGAAGAAGCTATCCTTCAGTGGGATCCGAACGCTCCCGTCGATGTAGTGAGCGTTCTCTACAGAGCGCTCGACGATGAGCTTTCACTTCTTCAACGAAAGGCGGTTGAACATGAATCCTACCGTGACTGGTCTCCGTATTTTGACCAGATGTATCTGCTGGAGCTTGAATTGGCCGATATTTCGGCTCAATATCAGCAACGAGCAATATACTTCAATGCCCAAAAAGACGGGTTTCCCGCGCTCCTGGTCGCAAAACGTCATAATCTTGAAGATCTGTTACTGTTTGATTTCGGCTCTGCCTTGAAAGGTCGCCCGTGAAAGATAGATCGGGAGCAGAAGAGCGATGAGAAGGGTTGAATCCTGATGGAATGGTGCTTTCAAAAGCTCCAGACCGAGCAGGACGATCATGGCCCCAAGACCGAAGCGAAGGACTTTACCCTGTTTTTTTGGGCGGAAGGCGACCTGGAAAAGAAGCGGATTGACAAACAGGATATTCAGGTTCCAATAGGCAACATTCATATTGGTTCCAATCATCAGCACGAGGAGCAGGGTGCCCAGAAGAGCGAGAACGATGAAGATCGTCCCATACAGCAACGAGGTGAAGCGGGGGAGGTACAAGCTGAGGATGATCAGGAGCATCGCCGTGATCAAGCCGATGAAAAACAGCGCGTCCATTGCAAGGAAGTCGTGTTTCGGAGAAATGAGCGATCCTTCATTGAGAATTGTGTTGTTGAGACCGAAGCGCTGACCGTCTGCGAACGTGAAATCGAGAACCGCTTGATGGAGCGTCTCCGGTAGATACATCTCATCCCACAACGTCGTCGGTTTGTCGATTCGCCAGCTTTGCAGGAGGTTCAGTCCGAGTCCGAGAAGGGGAGAATGCCCCATGTAAGGAAGCGCTGCATTCCGCAGGGATGTGCCTTTCCGGCTTTGAGCCCATGCCTTGAATTGCCCGCCGGTCGCCTTGTCCAAGATATCGCGGACCCGGGTCGCACAGTTGTCATCGTAGAAATGGTACAGATATGTTCGCCCGGCAGGTCCGATTTCATTGTATAGAAAATCAATCAGGGCGAATTGAGCGTTTGGATCGAGATTCAGATCGACGATCTGAACATCTCTTCCTTCGGCGATCGAATCCTCAACCCGCCAAAGAGCATCACTGACACTCACCCGATAATACATCTTTCCGAAGGCGAAGTTCGGATAAAACCCTTCCTCGGTGTCATCAAAAATTCCCCAGTCATACATGATCTGCCGACCATTGCTTTGGGTTACGATCAGAGCGGTGTGCCCAAACCACGCATACAGATCCTTCCCGGGGCCTACCGTCAAGAGTTGGACGCGGGTCTTGGCGACCCATTCCTCTTGGTTTTGGGCAAGCGATGGATAAAAGTCCACGTAGTAAAGCGACTCCATGCTGTCATAGGGCTGCTCGATCTCCAATGGAACGACTGAAAGAGAAAAAAGCCCGAAAGAAAACAAGAGGAGCATCGTTACGCCAACCGATCGTTTCATGATTCGCAGTATATCAGATGAGTGCTCATCTTCCAACTGGTTGATTTTTTCTTTCCCGCTCTTTACCCTGATGATATGGAGCGCAATGTTACCTCCCGTGCAATCGTGTTGCACAGTCGAAAACAAAGCCAAATGAACCGGAGATTGACGTTGTTGACCGTTGATTTTGGATTGATCGAAGCGATCAGCTATGGATCGGCCAAATCGATGCGTGCCCCAAAAGCGAACGTTTTTACCAACGCGACCGTCTATCTTTACTACAACCCCGTTCGGGATCACTACACCCTCAAAGATGTGGCGGTCATTGAGAGCAACGAACATCTGCGCTCCGATATCACGCTTACCTATCGGGGACTTTTCATGGCGGAACTGATTATGAAGACCCACGGTGGTGAAAGTGCGTTGGAGTATGAACTGCTGGGTCAAGGCCTGACGTTGTTGAAGAGCGGTGTTGCTGACAGGGTGCTGATTCAATTCGTTCTTCGCTTCGCTCAGATACTCGGAGTGCATACCGACTATGAGACGTGCCCGGTATGCTCAAGGCGATATCGGGATGATGAAATGCTTGGTTTTGCTGCCGACCTGCTCAGCCCCTGTTGCTCGGAGTGCGGAAGCACCGATCTTTTTTTACCGCCCGGAGCTCGCCGCTACGTGAAGCTGACTTCCACTCTCGATTACCTGGAGAGCCTCAACGTTCCTCTCAGCGGGGCTGCAACCGCCAGAATCAAAGGGTATGCGCTTTCATACGCTCGACTCTTGGCACAGATGCCGCTCAAGACGTTGCAAAGCGGTCTTTTATAAGGAAATGACGATGAATGACACAGTTTGGGTGAAAGAGCCTGTCGAGAGTGAATCCATAAAGCGCTTGCTGGAGGAATACCGGTTTACTACCCTTCAGGCAACGGTCTTAAGTCGGCGCGGAATCACCAAAGCGGATGATGTAAAGTACTTTTTGGAACAAGAGCTCTCATATCTGCACAACCCCTTCCTGTTTGACGAGATGGAGGATGTGGCAGATCGGATTCTCGATGCGGTCCAGGAACAGGAGAAAGTGAGAATCTTCGGCGATCGGGATGTCGACGGAATCACATCGACCGCCCTGCTTGTTGAAGAGCTCAGAAGAATGAATGTTGATGTTTCCTATTCGTTGCCCAAAGGGGATGAGCCGTATGGACTGCTTCAAGGCGGAGTCGAAGAAGCGGCAGCCGATGGTGTTACGCTCCTCATCACGGCGGATTGCGGAATCAGCAATATTGAAGAGACAACCTTGGCAAACTCCCTCGGTATCGATGTCATCATCCTCGATCACCACATCGAAGGAGAGGAGCTTCCTCCGGCTCTGGCAATCATCAATCCGAAGATGAGCGGATCGGAGTATCCCTTTACCCACTTGGCCGGTGTCGCGGTCGTCGCCAAAACGATCTGGGCGCTGAGGTTTGCCCAAACGGAGCTGTATCGCCAAGAGCTCATTCTTCTTCACGCCCAACCGGGCAATGACACGGTCATCATTCAGGCGATGAAGGTGAACAACTTGCTGATCACCGAGCGAATCATCGAAGAGGTCAATCCCGGAGTGTTGACCGCAAAGCGGAGCAAAGCCCTTGCGTTTCTTTCCTGCAACCTGCCGATTCTTGTTTTGGACGCATCCGTTGAACACGCTCAGCTGAGCAAGGCGTTCGGCAAAAGCGTTGATATTCATCTGCTTGATATGCGGAAAGAGATGGAGAATGTCCTTCCATCGGTAAAAAATCGAGGTCTCTTCGCGTTGACCCAGCTCAGCAGGGCCGCTCGCTACGCCGAGGGAGGAAGAGATGAGCTTAATGTGCTGTACTCCCTGTTTGTCGCCTATGTGATGAAAAAGCACCCTGCGTTGGACAAGGAGTATGAGGGGCTCTTGGATCTGGTCGCTATCGGAACGGTTGCGGATCTGATGGAGCTCAAAAATGAAAACCTCTTGATGGTAAGACGCGGGTTGCACATTCTGTCTACCGCTCCCAGGCCGAGCCTGGTTCCTTTTCTTGCTTCCGTGGGGCTGTTGAACAGACGAATCTCATCAACGGATATCTCCTGGAGGATCGCTCCCCCAATCAATTCCACCGGGCGTTTGGGAATTCCGACGGTCGCCCTCGAGATGCTTCTCAGTACCGACCCGAGCGAGGTTGAACGGCTGACGGCCGAGGTGTTGAGGATGAATACCGAGCGCAAGCGCCTCAGTGATGAGATTTGGAGCGTGGTCCAAAGCAAGGCTCAAGAAAGTTTCGAGCAGACCGGCTCCAAGATGGTCGTCATCCAGGATGAACAGATTGAGAGGGGAGTTGCCAGTTCACTCGCTTCGCGCTTGGTGAAAGCCTTCAACGTCCCCGCTCTCGTGCTTTCTTCAAGCCATGGAGGATGGATCAAAGGTTCGATGCGCGCCAATGACTCGACGATTCATACTCGGGATTTCCTGGAGTATTTCAATCAGCAAGGTTCCTTTTTTCTTTACTATGGAGGACATGCCAACGCCTCGGGGTTCACGATGGAATCCAACAGGCTTGAAGAGCTGATGAGCGCTGTCTACGCCTACGTCGATACGATAGATTGTCCCGAGGAACAGGTAAAAGAGTATTATATTGATGCAACGATCAGCGAAGAGGAGATGCGTCCCGATTTAATCCGATTGGTAGAATTTTTTGAGCCGTACGGGGAGGGAAACCGTCCCCTGGTCTTTGAAATCCAAGGGGCGATCGTCGAAGAGATCAGCTACCTGAACAACAACCAGGGAGGGGATCGACACCTGAAACTGACCTTGGGATACGGGCAATACCGATGGCCGGCGGTATATTGGAACGCCGCTTCATTGGTCGGAAAGGTTTTTGACCGGGGCAGTGCGATCGATGTCCTGTTTCGACTCGCCCGGAACTACTTCAAGGGAAATGAAACGCTGCAGCTCAACATCATGGATGTGAAACCGGCAAAGCGGTAAGTGAAGCTATATAATGATACCCATCGTTCTTCCCACCGAGATGAAAGCGCCGGCAGCGCGTTCGATATCTTTTTTCGTATGGGCCGCCGACAGTTGAACACGAATGCGCGCTTTTCCTCTGGGAACAACCGGGTAGGAGAATCCAATCACATAGATTCCTTCATCCAGCAGCTTCTCGGCGAATTCGACGGCTTTCGCCTCTTCATACACCATCACCGCAACGATCGCGGTCGTCGCGTCGATCAGATCGAACCCCGCTGTTTTCAACAAGTTCCTGAAGTGATCGGCGTTTGCCAGGGTTCGCTTGCGCAAAGAGTGATCTTCCTTGAGGATGGAGAGCACCTGAAGTGTTCCGCCGCAAATCGCCGGAGCAAGGGTGTTGGAGAACAGATAGGGGCGGGCTCGTTGGCGATAGAGGTCGATAAGAAGTTTCCGTCCGCTGATGCATCCGCCGCTGGCGCCCCCGCACGCTTTGCCGAACGTCGTGGTGATCAGATCGACCTGTCCTTCCACTCCGCATAGTTCCACGCTTCCCCGACCGGTTTCTCCCAGGTATCCGGTAGCGTGGCTGTCATCAACGGCGACAAGAGCATCATGGCTTTGCGCCAAAGCGCAGATCTCCCTGAGCTTGGCGACATCGCCATCCATTGAAAAGACCCCGTCGGTAACGATAAGACGACGACGAGCGGAAGCGCTCGCTTCGAGAGCCTTCTCAAGTTCGTTCATATCGCTGTGTCTGTAGCGGAAGCGTTGGGCTTTTGAAAGCCGGATTCCGTCGATGATCGAGGCATGGTTCAGCTCATCGCTTATGACTGCGTCTTCTGCACTTAAAAGCGGTTCAAACAACGCTGCGTTCGCATCGTAGCATGAAGAGAAGAGAATCGTGTCCTCGGTTCGAAGATACGTTGAAATCGCCTGTTCAAGTTGCTTATGGAGGGTTTGCGTTCCGCAGATGAACCGGACGGAAGAAAGACCGAAGCCGAAGATCTTCATCGTATCCTGCGCGGCTTCGATGACCCTGCGATCATCGCTGAGGCCGAGGTAGTTGTTGGCGCAGAAGTTCAGGACCGCTTTGCCGCCGACAGAGATCTCCCTGCCCTGAGCACCTTCGATGATCCGCTCTTCTTTGTAGAGCCCGTCTTCCTTCAATGAAGTGAAGAACTCGTTCAATTCACGTTCCAGTTGGTGGTTCATGCTCCCTCCCGTTCGCTGATCTTCCTGATCATATCTTCAGTCATCGAGGCGAGGGTGTAGTGAGGTCGGAAATCCCATTCAACCCGGGCCGCGTAATCTTCCATGTAATCGGGCCAGGAATCCGCAATCGCCTGGCGAACCGGATCGATCGCGTAGCTGATCGTGAAGTTTGGAATATGGGTGCGGATATACGCCGCCTGCTCTTCCGGACAGAAGCTCATCGCGGCGATATTGAAAGCATTCCTATGTCGAAGTCTGCCTGGATCCGCTTCCATGATCTGAATCGCCGCCTCGACCGCATCAGGCATGTAAATCATGTCAAGGTAGGTATCGCCGCGGAGAAAGCACGTATAGTGCTGATTCCGGATCGCTTCGTAGTAGATCTCCACCGCATAATCGGTAGTTCCGCCACCTGGAGGCGTCAGGCTGCTGATGATGCCGGGGAAGCGAATCCCTCTGGTATCGACATCCCAGCGGTGGTGGTAATAATCACAGAGCAATTCTCCGGTCACCTTGGTAACTCCATAGATCGAGGTAGGCCTTTGAATCGTGTCCTGCGGGGTGAATTTCTTTGGGGTTGTCGGTCCGAACGCGCCGATCGAAGAGGGAACAAAGACGGCGCACGACCTCTCCCGGGCGACCTCCAAGACGGTGATGAGGCCGTTGATATTGAGATTCCACGCTTCCAGAGGATCCTGCTCGGCGCGGGCGGAGAGAAGGGCGGCCAAATGGTAGATCGTATCGATCCTATGAGTGCGTACGATCTCATCGATTCGTTTACCGTCGCGGGCATCTAATACATGAAACGGCCCCTCTTCGATGAGGGCGCGATTCACATCACTGCGGATATCAGATAAGACAACGTTGCCGGTACCATAGCGCCGGCGGCATTCAAGAGCGATTTCACTGCCGAGCTGACCGAGTGCACCTATGATCAATATGCGCTTCATCTATCCTCCCTTCTGCTTGTTTCTTGACAAGAGCGGAGCGTGGTTTTACAATCATTGATGAGTTTAGTATATTGAACAAGGTTTAGTATGTCAAACTTTATAAGGAGTCATCAATGCAAACCCCTCCGATGATCGGCAAGAATATTCAGCGAATCCGAACGGCTCGCAAGCTCACCCTCAATGTGCTCAGTGAGCGAAGCGGCGTCTCCAAAGCGATGCTCAGCCAGATTGAAAGCGACAAGGTGAATCCCACCGTAGCTACGGTTTGGAAGATCGCAAAAGGGCTGAACGTTGAATTGAATGATCTCTTGGAAGGAGTTGACGAGCCGACCAGGGTATTTTCCCTCAATCCCGCTTCCGATGACGGTTCAAAGCTCGAGAAGCGAAAAGACGGAATCACGATCAAGATCCTCAGCCCCCTTTCTTCCGTCGAGGAACTGGAGATGTATCTTCTCACTTTCGACCCCGACTCGACGCTCCAAAGCGAACCCCATATCGAAGGAAGCCAAGAATATCTGACGGTCGTCAAAGGCTCGGTCGATGTCCGAGCAGGGGAGAACTCCGCCCACCTCAAAACGGGAGATTTCCTGATGTACCATGCCGATATCGAGCATTCGATCTCCAATCAAAGCAGCAAAGAAGCGGTAGTTCACATGGTGGTGAGGTTTCATTCAGAGAACCGCTGATCCAACAGTTCCCGCCCTCCTTGACACGAATGGCTCATTTATTGCAATCTTCAATTACAAGACGAACCCAGTAATCGGGAAAGGTGGTGATACTTCAGCATGGCATACGTCCGAGTAGACGAAAACGAGCCGCTCGAAAAATCGATCAAGCGATTTAAGCGCATGGTTGAAAAAGAGGGGATTATCCGCGAATACAAACGCCGCGAATACTTCGAAAAGCCCTCCACCCTCCTGAACAGGAAAAAGAAAGCACTTGCTCGCAAGCAAATGAAAAAAGCCCGGAAGCAGTACAGCTCCAAAGGGTACTAACAACGAGTTGGTTTTATCACCGGCAACTTAAAAGTTGCCGGTTTTTTCATTATATACCTCAAATATTTAGGCATACAGCAATATTTTATGTAATTATGAGATAAAAATGATAAATAATTCTTTAAAGGCTTGGAACAAACTCCGAAAATAAGCTAGAATGGCTTCCAATATCCGGCCCGTGCTGGAAATTTTCCGTAAGGAGTGTTTCGTATGCTGATACTTATCGCTGACGCCTTCGATGCTTCCCTGCCCGGCAGACTTTCCGTCTTTGGGGAAGTCACGACCGATCATGGCCGTCTTTCCGAGGCGAATGTTCTCCTCATCCGCTCGAAAACGAGATGCACCAAAGAGTACATGGACAACGCGCCAAATCTCAAGGTGATCATCCGCGGTGGAGTCGGTGTGGATAATATCGACACCGAATATGCTCTCAGCAAAGGTATTGTGGTTCGAAATACTCCAACCTCGTCTTCGATAGCCGTGGCCGAGCTGACGATGGCGCTGATGATCAGCGTTCCCAACAACCTCTTAGAATACAGCAAAGGGATGAAAGAGGGCAATTGGCTGAAGAACCTCAAACGCACCGAGCTGTACGGAAAAACCCTCTGCTTGCTCGGTATGGGGAATATCGCCTGTAAAGTCGCCGAGCGAGCTCATGCATTCGGAATGAACGTGGTTGCGTACGACAAGTATGTCACCACCCATCAATTCGCAAAGATGCTTTCAAGCGCCGAGGTTGCGGTTGAGAACGCCGATTATATTTCCCTGCATCTCCCGCTGACAAACGAAACGATGAATCTTGTCAACGAGGATTTGTTGAGCCACTGCAAGAAGAAGCCGGTGATCATCAATACCGGGCGAGCTCTTTGTGTGGATGCCGGATATATGGTCAAAGCCTTGAGTGGAGGTTCGGTATCGTGGTACTGCGCTGATGTATACCCGACAGATCCGCCACAAAGCGATTATCCCCTTCTTGGTTGCGATCGTGTTACGTTCACCCCTCATGTCGGGGCGAACAGCGTGGAGAATCTTGGACGAATCGGACAAGAAACATTCGATATCATCAAAGAGTTGATTGAGGGAGGAATCGTCTGATGGAGCGGAAGAAGAATTTTTATGCCGGCCCGAGCGTGCTGCCGCTTGAGGTGCTGAAACAAGTCCAAGAGGAGCTGGTCGATTATAAAGGAAACGGACTGTCGATGATCGAAACCAGCCACCGCGGCGGGATGTTTGAAGAGATGTACGATGAAACGCTTGCAATCTTCAAACGCCTCATCGGTGCGGGCGATGAGCACGAGTTCTACTTCCTCGGAGGCGGAGCCACCCTGCAATTCGCGATGGTGCCGATAAACTTCCTTCCACAGGATGGAAAAGCGGGGTATATCAACAGCGGTTCATGGTCGGAAAAAGCGCTCATGGATGCAAAGAAGCTCGGAAATATCGAAATTGTCTGGGATGGAAAAGAGAGCAATTACACGACCCTTCCGAACATGGAAGCGCTTGTCGTCGATCCCGGCCTGAGCTATCTCTATCTTTGCTCCAATGAGACGATCGGCGGAATCCAGTATAAAGAGTTTCCTAAAACCGATTCGGTTCCGCTGATCGCGGATATGTCAAGCGATATCTTCAGCCGGCCAATCGATGTCAATCGGTTCGGGATGATCTTCGGCGGAGTTCAAAAGAATCTGGGTCCGGCAGGGGCCGCCTTTGTGCTCTACAGGAAAGAACTTCTGGAAAAGCAGAATCCCAATCTCCCTTCCTATCTCGATTATAAAGCTCATGGGAAGAACAAGGGGCTCGTGAACACCCCGCCGGTCTTTGCAATCTGGGTCGTGAACCTTGTTCTCAAGTGGATCGAGAGTCATGGAGGAATCGAGGGAATGGCCAGACGAGCTGAAGAAAAGAGCCGGCTCATCTACGATGTGATCGACTCGACCCCCTTCTATCGCAGTCCCGTCGACACGCAGCATCGTTCATCGATGAACGTGGTGTTCCGACTTCCCAGCGAGGAGCTGGAGGAGCTGTTCATCAAGGAATCGAAGAAAGCGGGGATGCTTGGCCTCAAGGGACATCGTTCGGTGGGAGGACTGAGAGCAAGTCTTTACAATTCGCTCGAGCCTGCCGCCGTTGAAGCGCTCGCTCAATTTATGCGCGAGTTCGAAACGCGTCATGGATAAGCTTATGAAAATAAAAATGGATGAGACGAACAAAGCGATTCTTCGCCAGCTCATTGATGGGCGAAAGCCCTTCAGCGCAATCGCCGATGAATTGAATGTCACCGAGAACACCGTCCGTTCGCGTGTCAACAAACTGATAGATGAAGAAGTCCTTCAAATCTCCGGCCTTATCCGTGCCGAGATGATTCCCGGTCTCCAAGTCGTATTCATGGGAGTGAAATTATCGACTCTCGATCTGGAACGGAAAGCCAGGGAGTTCTGCACCTTGCGCGGAGTCATCTCTTCCGTTGTGGTAACGGGCCGCTACGATCTCCTCGTACAGCTGGTGCTCAGCGAAGAAGAGGATCTGAGCCTGCTCGATTTCTTCAAGGAGGAGCTTTCGAAGATGAGCGAGGTCCTTGAAGTGGAGACATTTGTCGTCTATCAATCGGAAAACTACCGGATTCCCTACGTCCTCTGAGCGAATCCGGGTAGAGGAAACGGGGCAGGTATGGTATACTTGCCCCGTCTTGGTTTGATGAATACCTTTCGATGTAAGGAGAAGATACCCGATGGCAGATTTGTCCAGTAGCTACCTAGGTTTACCGATTAGGAACCCTCTCGTGGCGGCTTCAAGTCCGTTGACCGCATCCTTGGATTCCTTGAAACAACTAGAAGATGCCGGTCTTGGTGCAGTCGTACTGAAATCCATTTTTGAAGAACAGATCGAGCTTGACGGCCTTGCCGCCCTGAAAGACGCTGAAGGATATCTTGGACATACTGACGGATATGAGTTTATAAAAGCGATTTCGATGGAACGACAAATTGATGCATACCTGGCGTTGCTTGAAGGGGCGAAGAAGAGTCTCTCCATTCCGGTCATCGCTTCAATCAACTGCTATCGGGACGGAACATGGCTGGAGTATGCCAAGCGCTTCATCAATCTCGGAGCTGATGCGGTTGAATTGAACTACTACGTAATCGGCGCCGATCCTGAAAAAGAGGGCAGGGAAATGGAGAAAGAGTTTCTTCAATTGGTCCGTTCCGCTCGAAAGGCGATCGACGTCCCGCTCAGTTTGAAGATTGGAAGTGCATATTCTTCCTTGGCGAACCTGCTTCGCCGGTTCGATGAAGAGGAAGTGGACGGGGTTGTCCTTTTCAACCGTTTCTACAGCCCCGATATCGATATTGAGCGGATGAAGATGACTCAAGCGCAAATGATCAGCGGCAAAGACGAGTATGCTCTTGCCCTCAGGTGGGTCGGCCTGATGAGCGAAGAGGTTCGGTATGACCTCATCGGCGCGACCGGAATCCATAGCGCCGACAGTGCCATCAAACTTCTTCTTGCAGGTGCGAAAGCCGTCCAGCTGTGTTCAGTCCTCTTGAAAAAGGGAGCAGGCAGTGCTCAGAAGATGCTCAGAGACCTTGAAGACTGGATGAAGAGGCATGAATTTGAAGATATAGAAGCGTTCCGAGGGAAGCTTGCCAAGAAGTATAAATCGGACGGTTCTCAATGGACTCGAGTCCAATACCTTAAAACAATGCTCGAGGCCCAAAGGATGTAAATGATGGATATCAATTCCTATCGTGATATTGCCCCCTACCGCGGTCAGGATGTGTTGGATGCGGTAGCGCGGGTCAAAGCTCATGAAAAGGCAATTGGCCAATTTCTCGGAATGCTTGATCCGCCACGGACGAATGATGAACGCCTTGCCCTCGAAGAGTCGGTAAAACATATCGTCTCCCTTCTTGATCACATCACCACGTACGAGGAGTTTCAACGCACGATCACCGCAGGATTCTTCCTTCCGAAGATCGTAGAAAAATCAGTAACTGCGTTTACCCACAGTGGAGCGGAGAATCTGAAGAACGATCGGGCATACCTGTACATCTCCAACCATCGCGACATCATCCTCGATTGCGCCTTGATCGATCTGGCTCTCGCCCAAGCGGATCAGATGCTGATGGAAATGGCGATCGGCGACAACCTGCTGACGAATCAATTCGTTACCGATCTTTTCAAGCTAAACGGGGGAGTCGTCGTCAAGCGCACCCTTCCGCTGAAAGAAAAATATCTTGAATCCCTGCGGCTTTCCGCATATTTCGTCGAGTCGATCAGCGAAAGAAATCAATCGATCTGGGTCGCTCAAAAAAGCGGGCGCAGCAAAGACGGAATCGACACGACAAATCCCGCGATCATCAAGATGCTCCATCTATCCCAGAAAATGAAAGGCATAGGCTTCAGTGAGGTGATCAAGCGATCGCATATCGTCCCGGTGGCGGTCAGCTATGAGTATGATCCTTTGGATGTGAATAAAGCCGCGGAGCAGCTCCGCAGCCAAAGCGATAAGCGCCCGTATGAAGATGTCATTTCGATGAGTAAAGGGTTGAAGGGTTTTAAAGGTCGAATTCATATCAGTTTCGGCACGCCACTGACCGACAGGCGGTATGATACGCCCGAAGAAGTCGCCAATGAGATCGATCGGCAGATTCAACTCAACTACAAGCTTTGGCCGACCAATTATTTTGCGTATGACTATGTGAACAATACCACGATATTTGCTGACAGATACACTGGTTTTAATGATGAAGCATTCTTGCGCCGCTTTAGATTCCGTCGAGAGGAGGTTCGAGACTTTGCCCTTAACATGTATGCAAACCCGGTCAGATCATTCTTATCTCAGCAAGCGCGTATTTCATAACCTGCTCCGTCTTTTTCTGATCTTCTTCATCGTCGTCAGTGTCAGCGGATGCACGAGGGAAGAGTTTGATGTTCTGAATGTCGAATCATCACTCTCGGCGCTGTACTTTCTTCCCGAAGGAGCGAGCGCCTCCATCCTGACGTTGAGTTTTGAAGTGACAAGCGATGATTCGGTTTTAGAGGTCCAAGTTTCCACCCCCGATAAGACTTCCCGATGGGTCGTATCGGCGAAGCGGGATGAAGATGGGCGTTTTGCTGTCGGACCGCTTTCGATGGGAAAGGGCAACACTCTCACCGAAGGGGTCTATTCGATGGTCATTCTCAACGAACGTGGAAAGACGATAGATCATTCGTTTGCGGTCCGGTCCCCGAATACCACCGTTGATCCCTCTCAATGGGGAACGTATGACAACGATGCGCGGACTTTGGTGTTGCACCGGAGTGCGACGCTCCAGGTGGGGAACGAGCATATCGATCTTGCAGAAGGGGAGAGCCATGTCTTTTCCCCCGACGATAACGAGTTTTACCTTTCCTTCGATCAGGGGGCGACGATCGTCCGGGTCACACTTTAAGTTCGACCGACCGAGTTCATCAGATCATTCTTATTCAAGCGGATCACAAAGGTTCGTCCATGGGGGCAGATTGGTTCTTCAAGGGCAAAGACGCTTTTTAGGAGTTCGGTGGCGGCGACAGCATCGATCCGGTCTCCGGCTTTGATCGCCGCATGGCACGATACGACTGAATAGAGTCCTTTTTCAATCTCGCTCGGTTCACCCAGCATCGTCTGCAGAAATGCGATGACTTCATTCTCAATCGTCCGATACAGGGCGGGAACACCGAGCAGCTCCCATGTAAGATCCTCAATTCGTTTGAGTTTTATGCCAAGGTTCAGATAGCTGTCCAGATTCACCATCAGGTATTCATCGATGGAACGCTCGACATCAAAGACGATGGGAACCATCAAGTTTTGAATCGGTTGTTTTGCCCGAACCCGATCATACAGGATGCGTTCATGGGCAGCATGCTGATCGACTATATAGAGCTCGTCACCCTTTTGTGCGATCAGAAAGAGGTTGAACGCCTGACCGAGATAAGTAAATGTCTCATCGCTTTGCTGGAGTGTCCAGATATCGATTTCTTCAGCGTTCAGTCGCGTTTCAAAGGCGGGTTCTTTCAACGCTTCCTTCGCTTTTGCGAACCATGAAGGATCGATCTGTTCCTTTGGCGCATAGGTAAACAACCGTTCTCCGACCGTCGATCGCATGCTTCGTCCACGTTGCATATCATCACCTGTCTTTTCCTCAAAGAGAGCGGGAGAGGAAATTTCCTCTTTTTCCTGAAGGCGGGGAATGGGTCGTCTGACTTGGGAAGAGATCATCTGCACCACCCGGTGGTGGACCTCTGCCTTGTTACGGAGGCGAACTTCCCGTTTGGTCGGATGGATGTTGAAATCCACCAGGCTCGGATCGATCGTGATGAACAAGTAGCAGTAGGGAAACGACCCGCCCGGCAGGAGGTTGGAATAGCCGTAGGTTACCGCCTGGACAAGGGCATACTCATCAACCGGCCGCTTGTTCACAAAGATCTTGATATGGGAGCGGTCGCTCCTCCACAAGGCGGCGGATGAAGCGACGGCATATAAGCTGAAGCGTCCGTGGTCAGCGGCAAGTTCGATCAGTTCTTCCTTGGCGACTCGTTGATTCGTCGCCAGCACGTCAGCCACCCGATCTTTTGCCGTCGTAATCGGCAGATCGAGTCGAAGAGTCGCATCAACGAAGAGCTTGAACGCGACGTTCGGGCATGCAAGCGCCTTTTCCTGCAAAACCGTTCGAACCATAGCGGCTTCCGTCGCCGCTCGTTTAAGAAATTGTCGGCGGGCGGGCAGTTCGCCAAAAAGATCCTTTACGATGACGAGAGTGCCTGAAGCGGTCGTCGATGAAAGAACCTCCCCCCGTCTTCCATTATCGATCGTGATCTCATATCCGTTGGATGCGATCGTAATCGAACTGACCGCGGCAATCGAGTAGAGGGCTTCCCCCCGAAAGCCCATGCTGGTGATGTGATACAGGTCATCCAACTCTCTGATCTTGCTTGTAGCATGACTTTCGCCGAGCATGGGCAAGTCATTCTTGGCGATTCCGCTTCCATTGTCGAGGACTCTCATCTCCTCGATTCCACCTTCCGTCAATGAGACGGTGATCGAGGTGGATCCGGCATCGAGACTGTTGTCGATCAACTCCCGGATTACCGAGGATGGTCGTTCAATGACCTCGCCGGCAGCGATTCGTTGCGCTACCAGCGGGTCCAAGCGAGCTATGGCCATCTTAGAAGATGCCATCAAATCGGACCTTCACTCCGATATCGACGGAAGGCTTCTGGTTCAGAGTGATCGGTACATTCAGACGTCCGGTGAAGGTGAAGATTTTGTAGGTGTAGGCGGCTTCAAGGAACGAGGAAGCCCATTCGCCGTAGAAGAGCGGCTTTATCGAACCGCCATAGATGGCGCTCTTCAGCGTCCGAAGGAATCCGACTCGGCTCGCTCCCAGGCTGAGGTGAAACACATCCCCGGTGTAGGTGAAACCGATCTGACTGAAGTCCGCACTCTGGGTTTTTCCTTTCACCGTCGCAAGACCGAACTCCTTGGTGAAAGGAACGTTGAGAATCGCATTAGCGGTAATGTTCTTGCTCTTCCACGTCCCGGAAGCATACACATCGATCAATCCGTTATGGTCGATCTGGTCGTGCGCTTCGGCGATATCGTTGAAGAGCAGCAAATGGTTTTTTCCCCCTGCCAGCGAAGCCATGATCTGAGCGTTGAACGGCTCATGGTTGACCGTCAGACCGATGCCAAGCTGGTGGTTTGGGAAAAAGTAGGTCGAATTCATATCAAAGAACTCTTCAACCTTTACACTCGGGTAAACCGGCAGATAGCTGCTTGCCAACAGGATAGCCGAAAATTGCGTCAGGCGGGTATTGATGATCGGGAAGGAGAGTTCGAGCAGCGGAAAGAGGTCGGTCTTGGAGATGAGGGAGGATTGAGATTCAAAAATCGCCAAGGTCCCCAATGCGATTCGTAACGGATACGATCCGCCAAAGGTGTACTCCAACACGGTCGAACCCAGCTGACTTCCGCTGTCATCGATGATGTTCGTAAATCTCAGGTCGTCAAAGCTGGTGGTAAGCTTGAAGCCGCCGATGGAAATCGTGTTATATAATGCCATCTTTCCCGAAGGAAAGGTGGGAGCGATGAAGGGGGCGCGCTGAGTTCCCGGATATCCGCCCTCTTCAATCAACAAATAGAAGGGGCTTGTCGAATAGCCGATCTTCACATAATCGACGATGCCGAAGAGGTAGGAGGCAACTCCCAGAGCGGATGTATCAATGGTCAGGAAGTTCGTATCAAATGACGTGAACGAATCCGTTTCGACATATGCTTTGAGCCGAAGAGCAAGAGAGTTGTATGAGATGAACGGCTTCACTTCAAGCCGGTGGCTCGGCACATGGGAAGTGCTTTTCAAAGGGAAGGTGAGGGTGTATCCCGCTTCGATGCCGTAGGCGCCTTTCGATGGAACGGAAGCAGGCGCACTGTCTCGAAGTATCGTTCGGGTTTTGGTGACCGGTTCCTTGGCAACCGGCAATGCTTCGACATGAGGCGGCAACACAACCGGTTTTGCGGGAAGAGCTCGTACCGGCTCTTCTAACTCTTCGACGAATTCAAATTCCGTCATCCAGCGGATAGCTCCGCCGGGTTTTGCAGGAATACGGACCGGTCTGACGATTCGCCCTACAGCGGCTTCAGCCGAATCGAGGGATCGTTTTTCAAGTTTGGGATCGGAGAGATCAAGCTCCTCAAGCACACCAATCGTCGTTGTCTTGTGGGTGATCAGGTTCGTGGCACGTACCGAGACGTCAAACGATCGGACTCGTTCCTCCTTCTGAGTCGAAGTGATATGCACTTCTCCGGCGCGGTCCAGCTCGTACAGGGTCGCCGGAGTGATGATCGACAAAGCGCCTTGAGTCGTTTTAGCCGTTACCGATCCATCGATCAGTAAAAGCGAAGTGCTTGTTGCACGCACGTCATCAAGAATGAGGATGGAGTCGGGGAACAGTTTGATATCTCCTCGACTGGTTTCCAGAAGGATCGGCTTGTCGCCGCTGACGAGAATCGTCCCAAGCTGAAGATCGTTGATATCGATCGTTCCGATCGCTATTGGTTTTCCATTGGGCTCGTAGAGGCGTAAGGAGGCGAGGTCTCCTTCAATGACACTCACATACTCTTGACCAAAGATGTTCAGCGGGGCAATGAGGGTGAGCAGGATGATGAGGATAAAAGTCTCTAGTCGTTTCATGGTCTCTCCTAAACGCTCCGGTTAGAGGAGGACGATCCTCACCACAGCGTCGATAGTCGATGTCAGATGAGTATTTTCATCGTATGACAAACTGACTCCGAGCGAAATCACATATGGTTTAACCTTGATGATAGCCAATGCTCGAATATCAACCATACGCAACGTCATCAGTTCATCAAAAAAGCCTACATCTCTGTCGTTAGAATAAAGCTTTTCATATCTCAAGTCCAGAGAAAGAACATTGAAGAGAAAGCGGTCAAAGCGAAGATTTGCAAACAGCCGGGTGTTTTCAAACACTCCGGCATGAAGATCGCTGGCGATTTTCGCTCCGAAGAAGATTTCCTGTTTCGGCCAAGCAAGAGAAATCAATGATTCGAATCGTGAGGATCCGGGTGGAAGAATCAGCTGCTGTACGTTTTCAATCGCCCATTCATTGGAAAAAAAGCTGGCATAGTAGGTTCCATACATCGGGGCGGTGAGAGCAAAATTGTAGGTAAACAGCCTCCCGAGCCGACCATTGATTCCGCTCCGGATCCCAATGCCCTCCTGAGGGGCGGAATTGTCGAAACCCTGGACGAGAATATCGATAAAAAGATCGCTTTTTATGTTTTTCGCATCCAAAAGCGGATAAGCGATATCCAAGCCGAAGAAGTGTCGTCCGACTGCCCGCTCATCGATGACGCGTTTTCCCATCGCATAGGAAAAGCCGAGCTGCATGGGGGAGAGATAGGCGTCTTCAAAAAAGGGAGCGGAATAGATTCGCCACGCCTTCATCGTCGGCTCCAGCAGGTCATCGACGAGAAAGTGAAGACCGCTTTGGACCCCGGTCAAGGATGAAGCGTCGATCATCACGTCCAATCCGGGTTTGGAGGTCAGCAATCCGACGGAGCGGTCAACATACCCGTTGATGAGCGCCCCATCACCGAGCGTCTGCCCGAGGAGCTTGCCATAGCGGAGGTAGATCGGATCGTAGGGGTTTCCGAATTGAAAGGTCTGGATGAACCGGCTGTAGTGACGGAGAAGGTGAAGTCCATACTCCAAAGACGATTCTTCCTCACTCCGCTCAGGTGGAATCCAATCGGAGAAATCGATGTGGAGGTCAAAGGGATCTATGGTCAATTGTCCTTTGAGGGTCAATGCCAGGCGAGTTGAAAAAGGACCGAAGCTCAACGTAGGATTCACGACCAACCCAAAGGACCCGTCGGAGAGGGCGACTGCCTGAATCAACGCATCGTCACTGGGTCCTTGTCCCAATCCATCAAGGGGATTGAGGATGGTGATCGATGTGGAGTGGTTATGCACACCAAAATCAACCTCCTCTTGAGGAGGCTGAGCGACCTCTTCCGCCCCCACGGAAAAGAGGAACAGAACCAGGATGAGCGGCAAAAAAAATGAGCGCTTTTTCACTCTTCCAACCATCAGGTGTACCATATCATTAAACTGAAAAATTGCACAGTCGTTACACACTTTCCTCAAAGTGATGGGCTTTATAGATGTGTTCTCTGGTCAAGGGGTCGATGCGCACCAGGCTCTTGACGATGGACTTCAGCTGAGAGCGGATATTGGTCTGGTCATGCGGGCACACCGGTTTGATGACCGGAAGGTCATACTTCTCGGAAAGACGTTGGATTTGCCGTTCATGGATTTCGATCATCGGTCGAATCACTTGGATCTTCCCGTTGAAAAACGGCTGGACGGGTTTCATCGTTTCAAATGCTCCACGAAAACACAGGTTCATCAGGGATGTTTCGACAAGATCGTCGAGGTGATGTCCCATCGCGATCTTGACGATTCCTTCCTTGTTCGCCCAATCGAAGAGGATTCGTCGACGGTTGCGGCTGCATAAATAACAGTTGAATTCTCCACCGAACGAGGAGGGATATTGTTCTTCATCGAAAATATGAAAGGTATACCCCAGATCGGTGAAGAACACGGCAAGCTTTTCACGATATTCTTCGGGAATCGGATGTTCCTTCCAGTTGATCATAACGGCCTTGAGCTCATAGTCGATCGGAAGCCATTTCTTTCGGAGAGAAAGCGCCAAGGCAAGAGCGAGGCTGTCCTTGCCCCCGCTTGCGCTGAGAAGGACCGTATCTCCGTCCCTGATCATCGAATATCGATTGATCGCCCTGCCGGTCGCCTTCACGAAGCGCATCACCCACAGGGGAAGATCGCCTTCAAGAAGCGTCTGATAGGGGAGCTTCTCACTCATGAATACTCTCCCAAGCACGGAGGAGCATCCTTGATTCGACAGTCGGATCGGCAAAGAGGCGAACGGTCCTGAGCGATGAGGTGAATTCCAGAGCCCTGCTTCGAGTGAAGAGGGGGTCGATATCCTCAAATGCTCCTAAGAACGTCCGATCACGGACAACCGGGATATCGGATTCAAACGAAACCCGCTCGGGGATATCGAGGACGATCGATCCGCTTGGCAGGTTCAGCCGCTTTTCAATCCGTTCTTCATACATGCTGCGCTGTTTGAGGCTGAGGGCATCGGTGTGGATTGGGTTGTTTTCATCATAGAGCTCTTCAACCACCGGTTTAAAAAACCTGTTTTCTCGAACACGAGTCAACAGACTCCCGAATGGCCGCTTGATTTGGCTCAGCAGGAAGAAACTCTCATCATCAAGGTCGTACAGCTGTTCTTCATCAAGGGTCCCCTTGTTCAGGTTTTCATAGAGGTAGCGCTTGATCATCGCAGTCGCGCTCCGAACCGTTTTATGCCAATACACGTTGCGATACATCAGGTATTTCGAAAAAAGAAGATGCTGAACCGATCCCAGCGCCTCAAAACCGATCGCAAGTTCTCCCTGGTGGAGGCAGAGGTGATCGGTTATATAGGAGACATCCTGGATTCCATAGGGAACGCCGGCGAAATACGCATCCCGATTGAGGTAGTCGAGCTTGTCGGGATCGAGCGCTCCGCTTAGGATCGATCGATACAAGAGCACCTCCTCATCGGTCGTCGGCCGCTTTTCATCAATGATGTCGCTGATGATGTTCGTATTCAAAGCGGCATTCCTCAATGCAGTGCTTAGAATCCGATCGTTTTCAATCAGTTCCGTCGCCAATTGCTCATGAGATTTGAGCGGCAGCTCTTTGAGGCTGTGGGTAAAGGGAAAGTGTCCGATATCATGGAGGAGGGTGGCGGCGAGGAAGTGACGGACTCCGTCGATTGTAAGAAGCCCATCATCCGCATTTCGCCTCAACAGACTGCTGATTATCCGGCGAGAGAGGTGAAACACCCCGAGGCTGTGGCTGAGCCGGGTATGAACCGCCCCGGGGTAGAGGTGAAATGCAACGCCCAGCTGCTTGATTCTCCCCAGTTTGATGAAGCTTGGGCTCTGAGCCACCTCTATTAAATACTTGGGAACGGAAATATCTTTCCAAAGCGGATCACGGAAAGTCCGGGCATGGGCAAGGCTGGAATCGCTTAGGAATTGACTATACGTAAGACTCATATAGTGCAACTGTACTTGATGAAATGAGCTTATGTAAACTCCCAGTTCTGAATATGCTTGCATTGACGAATACCTTGCCGAAAATTGTACCGGTTCGAATGACAGCGCTCTTGAACCGGCTCATCTTGCTAATGAAAACATTCTCAACGCGATTGAATCGGGGATGGTGCAATGGCTTATTTCACATACGGTATTGCATATGGTCCGTCACTGAGGTAGAGAATCGTAAGGTCGCGCTTCCCTTCGCGCTTGCAGATATCTTCAATGGCCACATTGACAACGCTTGTGAAATCCCGTTTATCAGTGAGGGTGGCGGCATTAATGCCCGGAAGACCCGCTTCTTTTCCAGCCTCGATCTGAGGAGCATAGTGGTAGTAGTGATCAAGCGGGATTTTGTCAAAGACGGAAGCCCACTTTTGCACCTGCCACTGATCGGGGGTAAATGGCCAATCAGGGGAGTGAAGAAGCTTTACCAATACCTTTGAGCCATGGTTTGCAAGGATGGAAAGGACCGTCTTATAGTTAACCGATCCGATGATTTCTTTCTTATCGGTGAAATTGGCGATACTGATGAGGTATCCGTTTTCCTTCATCGCTCCAATAGCGGCGAACGCCGCTTTTGCACTCTGGTAGTGATTGATGCCGACAAACCCTGCATGGGTTACAACGATATCAGCTTCAGCGGAAATAGGAATTTTTGCATAATCACGAATCATTTCGAAGGCGGCCAAGTGAGCGGCTTCCATATCTCCGGCATAGATTCCGGTAATCTTGAACGCATGATCCAACGTCACGTTTACGATAAAATCCGATCCCGCCATTTTTGCAAAGGCAAGCGACTCTTCGTGGACCGGATTTCCCTCGAGAAGGAGATCGCGCGAATCCGGATGACCCATCAAATCGGCTCCGTGGAAAAGGTGGGTTCCCGTTTCGCTGATCAAACCGGGGCAAATCGATTTCCGTCCTCCGCTGACTCCTGCCATGAAATGACTTTCAACCAAGCCGGTCAGAATCTTCACATCACTTTGGATATACAAGGAGTTGATCCATACTTCGCTTCCGCGTTCAGTCTTTCCAAGGTATGTCAATCCATCATCATCTAAACAGTCATGGTTGATCACTCGGACGCCTTGTTCGTAGACCTGCGGGTCGATAATCGCTTCAAGCTCTTCATCGGTCATCGGCCGGTGAGTTCCCGTTGAAACGAGGATGACAATCTTGTCCGCCTGATAACCGGCGTCGAAGAGGACTTGAATGATCGGTGTCAAAATATTCCCTTCACCTTTATAGGGAACCGGACGAGTATTGTCACTGATGACGATGACGGCCGTTGCATCCTTGTTGGCTGCCAATTTCGCTTTTGCTATCGTTGCCAGACTTTCACTTTCAATCGGATTGTTCAACGCATCCATGATTGCCTCATCAGCGTTTGCGAGTGCCGGTGGAGCTTTCATAGCGCATACTGCGGTTGTATCAGGAAGGAGTAATTCCTTATTCGTGGGATCAATCGGGTTGGTAACCTGCATAGTTGACTCCTTGTTGGTAAAGAAGGCGGGCAAATGCCGACCTATTCAACTATATCATGGTTTAGTGAACAATCGTAGAACTGTTTACCCTCCCAACAGCACTGAAGATCCGAATCCTTTCAGAAATGTTCAGTACATTCGGTGGAAGAGATTCCGGGAATGTAACTGTTGCATAGAGCGATTGTTTAATGTATGCGGAGGGTGTATGAAACGGGTGTTTACGGTTCTTATGGTGATGCTATCAGCCTTGAGCATAGGAGCCGCTTCATTGAAGGAGGCGTTTTCCTATAAGCTGCCGGTGGATTTCTACATCGGCCAGATCATCGAGCCCACGGAGAACAGTATCGAAGAGCAGAGCCTCGATGCGTTGAAGGAACCATATACACCCGCTTGGATTGAAACCTACATCCCGGAGGGAATGAGGCAGGGGTTCGTTCATACCTACGATCATCTTCTCTCTGACTACCTTCCTTCAGCGGAGCTGCAAATCGGCAAGCCGGTGAAGCTCGGATCTCTTGTAGAAATTCCTTTCAGAGTGTTTTCCCCGAAGCCGCTTATCGGCTTGCTTGTCTGGGTGGAAAGCGACGAGGGGGATCCGTTTCTGCTTTCTCTATCGATCACCGAATGACAACCGAGAGAATTTAGGCATTTCTTGTTCCATAAAGCTCCATTTTTGGGATATATGCTCAATGGAAAGCAGTTGCCTTGAGATTCCGGTGTTAATTGGTTATCTTAAAGAGGTGTGCTATATCTGTTAGAGCACAAAGCAAGAAATAGGAGAATAAATACGATGAGAACACAGTTAGAGCGCTTTCACAAACGAGCTCGACTCTATGTCCTTGGTGCTGCGATCCTTATCCTTCTCTTTGCTCTTCTTGTCCCCAATGTAGCGGCTAAAGTAATCTTGATTATCCTTACGATCATCGCATTTGCTGTCTTGGTAATTGTTGAATGGTCAAAGAAAGATGACGCTACATCCAAAGAAGATGATGCAAAGCAAGCAGCAAAAGCATTAGCCGAAAAACAAAAAGTGGAAGAAACCAAGCGAAAAGCCGAAGAGGCCAAGAAAGCTGAAGAGGCTAAAAAACCAAAACCTGCAGCCAAGAAGCCCGCCGCTCAGAAAGATGACATTGCCACTCGAACCGGGCGCTACTGCGTTGAAGATGGAACGTACTATTGTTCCGAACACCCCGATCGAACCGTTGAAATGGTCGAAGGAAAGAGATTCCCGCCGTGTCGTGGTGATGGGCGTGGACACTCCGCGATTTGGACGCTTTCCGAATAACATGGATTGGTTAAGGAGACCCCCCTCAGATGCGAGGGGGTTTTTATGTGTTCAGGACATTGACCCGACCCTGCTGGGCAGGAACATTTGCTTTTATTATGATTGTCCTATGACAGGCACTCAGTTTTTCGGAATCGTCGAAATGCGAACGAAGATCATCGGCATGGGCACCTTTTTCCTGGCCAGTGTGTCAATTGGCCGATCTTTTTCATCATGCTCTTTGCAACGTTTGCGGTCGATAAGGGGACGACCGGCTTTAACACCTACTTTGATTTCCGTCGAGGCACGGATAATAAGGAGTACACCAAAGAGAGCGGGAAAGTTCTTGTCCATGATGGGGTTTCGCCGAACTCCGCTTTACTCATTTCGGCAAGCCTTTTTCTCATCGCCGCCGTGTTGGACCTGTGTCTTGCCTCCATGACGAGCTGGCACCTCATTCCCGCCGGTGGCATCTGCATGGTTGTCGGTTTAATCTACACCGCAGATCCGTTTCCAATCTCCCGTACCCTTTGGTGAATTGTTTGCCGGCGGGTTCTTAGGAACGGTTTTGTTTTTGATTGTGCTCTTTGTCCAGGGAATTGAACTTTCTTTATCGAACTTTTTGATAACGATTCCACTATGGATTCACATCGCGATGATTCTTTCGGTGAACAATGCCTGTGACTTGATCGGTGATAAAACGAATGGACGAAAGACGCTGGCGATTCTTCTCGGCCCCAGAAAGGCACCCTATATGATTCTTGCAGAAGGAATCATTGTATATGGAGAAATCGCTCTGTTGACAATCCCGGGTGTCTATCCTCGCAGCGGAGGAATTCAATGTTCTTGCTTTGATCCGCGGATCGGCTCCTATCGGAAGATGCAGAAAGCGGGCTTTGACGAATCGACCAAAGAAGGGAACATGGCCCCGGTCAGCAAAGCGTTTTTGGTGTATGTGTCCACATTCATCCTTGGTTTTGCGTTAAGCGCGATGCCGGCATGGTGATCGTTGCGGCAAAGATGGAGTTGATGATTCCAAGCACTGCTGAAATCGTGAATAGAACCTCGATTCCGATCACTTTCCAAATATATCCTCCAAGGAGGGCGATGATTACGCTGATTAAGTGATTGACGGAGATTCCGGTGGTCAGCGTGGCAGTAAGCTCTTCCCGATCGTCTGAAAGATCCATCACATAGACGTTGCTCGCCATGCTCGCCAGACTGATGATGGAATCGAGCACGAAGTTGACTGCTACTACATAAAAAGCGATATGCATCGGAAAGAGGCGGTGGGCGAACCCATAGAGGAAGCACACCGCAACCAAGATGAGCGTGTCGGTAACCATCACGACTTTATAGCCAATGCGATCGATGAGCCGACCGATGGCCGGGGAGAAGAGCATCCCGAAGAGGGAACAGATCGCAAGCAGCAGACTGATCGTCGTAGTGGTCGCTCCATATACCAGAATAAGGACATATGGACCAAAGGTGAGAAAAATCTGCTTTCTGGCACCGTAAAACACTTCAAGCATATAGAACGTGAAAAACTTTCGTCGAACATAGATACGGCTGCGTTTTACTTTCTGTCTGCTTTCCTTCATCGTAAGAGCCACCAGTGTGGAACCGACTAAGAGAACGGCGGCGATCGCAAAGACTGTTTTGAAAGCGATGGTGTCTTTGCGGGAGAAGCCGAGACGGGCAAAGATCAGGAAGATGATGCTCACCACAAAATAGCCGACAATATTTCCCCCTTTGCCGATCGCCGAGGTGACTCCAAGGGAGGTGCCTCCTTTATGTTCCTTAGCGAAGTAGAGGCTCATCGAAGACTTGATCGGCATCACGACGTGCTCGCCGGTGGAAAAGACGACCATGAACAGAATGACCACAGCTTTCGAAGAGCTCATGAACAGGAGCCCGAGAATTCCTGCAAGCATTATCGCCGTTCCTATTTTAAAGAGATTCGTTTCACCGAATCGATGCATCGCTGCGAGGATAAATATCAGCAAAAGACCGGGAAGCTCGCGAAAGAATTCAACGATACCCCGTTCGAACTCGGTAATGTGCACGATTTCAGCAAGGTAGTTGTCTTGGACTCCGCGATATAACCCGTAAGCGAGACCACTGAGCAGAACGATTGCGACAAACTTTTTGAGATTTGAATCTTTCTTGTAGATCGATTCTTTCGATGCGTTCATAAACAGGACTATGGGCAAACGTTCTTTTTATGTCAATCACCGAGAACTAGGAGGGAACCGATCCATGTTTCGAGGCTGCTTTCTCGAGTCGATTATTGATCGCCAAGCCGATTCCTTCATTAGGCAGACGTTTGGCGATCAATGCCGTAAGATTTTTCTGATCCAACGTTCTCATCGCCCAATAGAGAGTTCGCGCAGCTTCCGCGGCATCAGCGGTTTTACTGATGAAGATCACTTCACCTTCAAAGGAAAGGGTGCTGTTTTCAAACAAAAGAATTCCAAGATCTTTCCGGTGGGCATATTGTGAGAGATCGTCAACCAGAAATAACGGTGTCTTCGGAGCATAGTGATTATCGAGGAGACCGGGGCTTTCAAGGGGTGCATCAGCCATGCCGATCTGGGGTGCGAGAGCAAGGTTCGGCAGAAATGGAAGGAGTTCTTTCATCCCGATTTTACCTGGACGGAGAATCGTGGGAGTCTCGCTTACAAGGGAGAGCACCGTTGATTCGATTCCGACTGTGCATGAACCACCGTCTACGATCGCATCAATTCGTCCGGCGAGCTGTTCGTGCACATGGCCCGCAGTTGTAGGACTTGTTTGTCCGAAGAGGTTCGCCGAAGGTGCGGCGATCGGTTTTCCGCTCAAGGCGATGAGACTGCGGGCGATCGGATTTGCTGGCATCCGAACCGCAACGGTTTGGCTGTTGGCTGTCACAAGGTTGTCGATCGCAGGATCTTTCTTCACCACGAGGGTAAGCGGTCCCGGCCAGAAGTGCTCGGCAAGGGTCTGGGCGCGTTCATCCCAATCAAGCACAACTCCTTTCAGTTGTTCAAGATTGGCGATGTGGACGATCAGGGGATCGAACGTGGGACGTTCTTTTGCTTCGAAGATTCGTTTCACCGCTTCCACATTGGTCGCATCCCCGCCCAGACCGTAGACTGTCTCGGTTGGAAACGCCACCAGTTTCCCCTGAGACAGGAGTGCCGCCCCTTCTTCAATTCTCTTTGGAATGTGAACGGATGGACGGGGAAAGGCCCTGATGAAAGCGAGAACCTCCTCAATTGTATGAAAGAAGAATGAGGAACCAGAAGAATCGATCTCGGGATAGGCGATATTCGCCGAAAGGCGAAACCCCTCTTCGAGATGGTAATCGACTCCATGGAGCGGAACCCTCTGGCCCTGCATGTACACGCGAAGATCGCCGATCGCATGAAGAAGTTCGGCATATCGTTGATAGAGGATGTCGGAAGTGATAACGACGCTGGGAATCATCACAGTACTCTACTCAAAAAGATGGCTTTCGCTCAAGCTTATTCGCCGATCATTTTAATCAGCACCCGTTTGGTTCGTTTGCCATCGAACTCGTAATAGAAAATCTGCTCCCACGTTCCAAAATCGAGCTTTCCATCAGTGATCGCACAGACCGCCTCGCGGCCCATGATCGTTCGCTTCAAATGGGCGTCGGCGTTATCCTCATACCCGTTGTGGCGATAGCGGTCGTAGGGTTTTTCCGGAGCGAGTCCCTCCAGCCACACCTCAAAATCGTGATGGAGGCCGGATTCATCATCGTTGATGAAGACGCTTGCAGTGATGTGCATCGCGTTGATCAGCACAAGACCTTCCCGGATGCCGCTTTCATCGATCGCTTTTTGAACTTCAGAAGTGATGTTCACCAGACCTCTTCGATGGGAGAGGTTGAAGCTCAGCTCTTTTCGATAGTGTTTCATAGACGTTTCTCCTTGTTCTACAATACCTAAAGCGGTAAGGTAGGTCTATGGTATACTCAAAACCGGAGTGAAGATGAAACTATTGGTAACTGCTGATATTCATATGGGACGGATTCCGCGCGTGGGAGGATTGCTGAACCTCAGTGGAACCTCTGCATGGAAAAAGATCGTTGATAGCGCAATCGAACATGAAGTTGACGCCTTGGTCCTCGTCGGAGACGTCGTGGATGACAACGATCTCTGGTTTTCCGTGTACGGCCACATTCTGGACGGATTGAACCGTCTTGAAGAGGCGGGCATCAGGGTGTTCGGAGTCGCGGGGAACCATGACTCTTCAGTGTTCGCCCGGTTAAGCGTCGATTTCCCATCTCTGACGATTATTGGCCAAGGCGGGAATTGGCAGCGGGTCGAGTTTGACGGGATCGAGCTGGTGGGCTGGTCCTTCCCTCAAGAAACCGTCACCCAAAATCCTTTTGAGCAGTTTGTTAAAACAGATTCCTCAAAGCTCACCCTCGGCCTTCTGCACACCGACCTTGGCGGGGGTAAAAGCAGCTACGCTCCGACGAAGGTCGATGATTTCCAAACGAGCGGAGTCGATCTGTGGATGTTGGGACACATCCACAAGCCGGGAAAGGTCGATTCAGCCGAGGCGTACTACTGCGGCTCGCCCTTCGGATTGGATCGGAATGAAACGGGTGTTCATGGCGGCTACCTGATCACCAGTGATCGCTTGACCCGGTGGGATCGGATCGAACAGATCGAGCTTGCTCCGTATCGCTTCGAACCCTTCACCGTCGATTTGAAGAACGAAGAAAGCCGGGAGGAGGTTCGCCGGCAAATCACCCGGGAGCTTCAGAAGCTGACCCGGGAAGCCGATCGCACCCTGTTCATCCGACTCAACCTTACAGGTGTCGTCAACCGAAGTTTTCTTGATGGCAATCTTTTGGAAGGGGAAGAGCGATATATCGAGCTGTTTGCCATACAAAACGGAACGATCTACCTTGATCGAGTCTACGACAATGAAACGATGCCGCCTTTGAATCTGGAAGAGATCGCTCAAGGCAGCGGTCCGGCGGCCCTGCTGGCTCGACGGATCCTTGATCCCGATTCATTGCGCCGGCTTGCGGAAACCTATGGTGAACTGGAAGAAGCCACCTATCGCGCAGGAGCATATCAACCTCTGGTAGCTTCCTACAGCAGCGAAGAGGAAGCCCTGAAGATCGCAAAGGAGCAGGCCCTCCTTGTTCTTCAGTCGCTGATGAACCAAGTGGAGGCTGAGCGATGAAGATCAGATATGCTCTCTCATCAATCACGATCGCCCGGGCTCCGGGTTTCGGCGCAAACCAGTTCCCAGTCATCGAGGAATTCAGCGATTCATTGAATATCATCCACGGTCCCAATGGAGTCGGCAAATCCACGCTTTTGAGAAACCTTCGAGCGCTCATCTACCAACATGAAACCGATACCCGGAGTGAAGCATATGGTCGATTGAGGATCGGAGAGGATGTCTGGGAGCTGGAGCGAAGCGGAAAAGTTCTGAAGCAGCTACGGCAAAGGGACGGTGTGGCCTTCGATCTTCCGGGGGTCAACGAGAAGTTTCGCGAGTCCTACTGGTTCGCCCTCCATGAGCTTGTCGCTCCGGCGCTGCAAGATCACACCGCCTTTTTTGAAGAGGCGAAGCGGCAGATGCAGGGGGGAATCGATTTCGACCAGGCGGAAAGAGAACTCAATACGATCCTCCAGTTTCAGGACAGAAGGCTCAACGAAGCCAAGGCAGTTCTCGCCGCCAAAGAAAAGCTGGATGAGTCCAAGAAGCGAATCCGCGAAACGAAGGAGCTCGGAGACGAGCTTCAGGGGATGAAAATCCGCCTGGAGGACCGGCCGAACCTTCAGGCACGGAAGAAGAGACTGGAGGAGATCCGTTCCTACCTAAAGCAGAAACAGGCCTATGAACAGCAGGAAGCGGAGATCCATGAGTATGACGAGCGGCTCGCATCGTTGAGAAATACGAGCCTCGATGCACTTTCCAACCTCGAAAAAGCGGTAGCCAATGCTCAGAATTCCGTTGATGCCAAACGCAAGGAGATCGCCGAGCATGCCCAAGCACTTGAAGAGCTCTCGGTGCCGATGGATCTCCTTGAAGACAAGAAGCTGGCGGATCGGCTGGAGGATGAGCTGGAAGAGGCGAAAAACCTCCAAGGCCGGCTCCGGGACGGTCAAGAGGAGCTCCTGAAGAAGAGGGGCGAGCTGGAGAGCTGGAACGAGCAGCACGCCTGGCTCGCCTCGGAACCGCCTGAGGAGGAGGCGCTGAAGGAGATGCTCTCCTCCCTGGGGCGGCTCGCCCGGACCGATGAGGCGCTTGTTAGCGCGGTCCGGACCAACGCCGGGCTCCTGAAGCGCTATCCGAAGCTGGCCGATGACGAAAAGGCGGAACGGAAAAGATTGATCGAGCGGAAGAACAAGCTCTTCGGTCTGGCGACGGGAAAAAGGCAAGCCACCAAAGGAAAAGAAACGCCGTACCGGATTCTGCTTGTTCTCATTGTTCTGGTGATGGGTGGGATCGGAATCTATCGTGGAGTGAGCGGCTTCATTCGGGGAGCGGTTATCCTTTCCGCCATATCATTTGCATCGCTTATTGTTCTTGGGGTGACGGAGTGGAACGCCAAGAGAAACCGCCGCCCTGGCACCAGTGAATTTTTAGACTCATTTGATGATATGCAGCCTTCCGCCACCGCCGACCAGATCCTTCATCGCTACTACGCAAAACTTGCCGAGCTCGATGAAAGGATGAAGATTCATGATACGGCTCAGGCCGAGTTTGAGGAAACAGCGAAACGGTATAATGAACATATCGCCGCCTACCGGGAGACCTACGATGCGCTGGGAATACCGCACGATCCCACGCTGGAAGGGGCGCGCTTCTTCAATGTCGGGGAGCATCTTCGGATCTGGTCGGGCCTGCTTGGCACCGTCCGCTCCCTAGAGGCCAAGGTCGCCGATCTTCAGGCTTCGTTCGATCGACGGATCGAAGCCGTCGAAGCGCTTTGCGGATGCACGTTCGGGCATGACCCGGTACGTGAAGCGAACCGATTCCTGGATCGCCTGAAGCAGGCCCAAGCGATCAAAGGAGCCCTTGAACGGTATCATCGATCGCTTGAAGAATCAGACAAGCAACTTGCCATAGCCAAGGATGACCGAAGCGCGTGGTATGAGCGCCATGGGATCGAGAGCCGGGAGGTCGCCGAAACACTCTTCAGCCGGATCGAGGAGTATAAAAGCCTTGCAGACGAGCTTGAGCTGCAACGAAGAGCCCTTGCCAAGGTCGATGAAACAATCGTCGAAGAAGCACGAGACGAGGAACCGCAGACGTTTGATAGCGAGTTTGATACGCTTCAGCAGGAGCTTGTGGAACTTGAAGAGCTCTATAAGCGTTCCATCGAGATTCAGGAGCGGCATCGCTTGGATAGCCGGGCTTCCGGGCATGAGAAAGCGCTCCATGAGTACGAGAGTGCGGTGGAAGCGCTGGATGCCCATCGACGGGATGCCCTCAAAAAACGGCTTGCCCATTCGATCATCGCCGACCTGAAAGAAGAGACGGAGCGGGATCACCAGCCTGAGGTCATCCGGCGCTCTTCGGAATGGCTCCTGCGGATCACCCACAACCGCTATTCGCTGAATGCGGGGAAAGAGGATTTCAGGGCGTTCGACCATGCGGAAGACCGGTCGCTCGCTCTTGAGGAGCTCTCCAGCGGGACGCGCATCCAAGTGCTCTTCGCCCTCAGAATGGGATATTTGGAGACTTTGGAGGAGGGGAGCAATATTGCCCTTCCGATCTTCTTTGACGAGATCATGGCGAACAGCGATGATGAGCGATCGCTGGCGATCGCCGAGGCGATCGGTTCAATAGCTGAAGAGCGCCAGGTCTTCTATGCGACGGCTCAGACCGATGAGGTGGTCAAGCTCAAGAGACAAGCGGAAACTCCCCCTCGTCTGATCGATCTTGAGCAGCTGCGCTTGAAGGAGGCGGTCGAAAGACGGCCGTTCACCGCACCTAAGATCGTTCCAAGAAAGGAGATTCCCTTTGAAGAGGAGTATCACCAATACGCCAAGACCCTTAAGATCGCTCAAGCCGATCTCTTTACTCCTGTCGAGCAGCTTTCTGCGTGGTATCTCTGTCTTGACAGCGCCGAGCTGCATGAACTCCTGATGCGGAATCTTGACAAGGCGGGAACAGCCAGGATCAGTACTCCTCCGCTTTCAAGACGGTTCCTCCTCTTGAAGGAGGCGCAGCGCCTTGCCCGGACGGGCAGGGAGAAAACGTTGACACCGGCCGATCTTGGCGACCCCGGCCTGGCCATCAATAAATCGACCAATTACTATCAGAGCATCGTCGCCTTTGTACAACGGAACAAGGTTACCGGCTCCGGCCTTCTTCAGGCAATCGCCGATAAGAAAGAGATCAAGAACATCTCCGCCGATACGTTGCAGACGATCACCGAATGGCTGGTGAGGAACTCTTTTTTAAGCGAGGAGAATGCGCATACGAAAGAGGAGATCATCTCTCTGCTCAGCGTCAAGCATGAAGATGTAAGGATCGGAAGTGATGAACAGTTCGTCGTGGAGCGGTATCTTTCCCACATCCTTGACGCATAGCGGCGATTATCGCATATACTCGAAGCTATGTATAAATCCACGATCAGAGCATGCTGCCTCGGTAGTTTCATCGGTGCGTTGACGGTCAACCTCGCGCCGTTGTTGTTTGTCATTTTCATGACGCAGTTCGGTTTGAATTTTGAACAGGTCGGCCGGCTGGTGCTGATGAACTTCGGTATTCAGATTGTTACGAGTTTGCTCTTCAGTTCACCGGTCGATCGATGGGGACATAAACCTTTTATCGTCTTTGCCCATATGATGGCATTTGTCGGATTGATTCTTTTGGCTCTCGCACCGGTTCTTTTCGTTTCGATTCCATATATCGGTTTGGCATTCGCGACGATTTTTTATTCGGTGGGAGCCGGTCTTTTTGAACTGCAGTTCAGCGCGATTATTCAATCGATTCCGACGGGCAACAAAGAAGGGGCGATGAATATGCTGCACTCCTTCTATGCTTGGGGCCTTATTTTCGTGGTGGTGCTTACCACGACGCTTCTTTCCGTCTTCGGAAAGAATTCATGGCCTTTTATCGTGTTGTTCTGGTCGATCTTTCCCCTCTGCAACTTTTTTAATTTTCTTCACGTCCCGTTTCCTCCGGCAATCCAGGCCCAAGAGCGGACGAAAACAGCCAGCCTCTTCAAATCCAAGTACTTTCTGCTCGTGCTCGCCGGCATCTTCTTCGGTGGTGCTACGGAACTCTCAATCTCTCAATGGACCAGCGCATTCGCTGAATCATCGTTGGGCTTGCGAAAAGAGATCGGAGATTTGCTTGGTGTGACCCTCTTCGCACTCTTTCTTGGAGGAGCGCGTTCCCTTTACGGAGCGTTTGGAAAAAAGCTCGATCTTCTCAAAGCGATGACGATGGGCTCCACGCTCTGCGTCGCAATGTACCTGCTTGCCGCCTTCAGTCCCTCTTCGCTGATAAGCCTGGTCTCCTGCGTCCTCTGCGGTCTCGGCAGCGCGCTTCTCTGGCCCGGCTCGGTGGTCAATGGAGCGAACCACTTTCCCAAAGCCGGCTCTTCCCTGTTTGCAGCGCTTGCCGCCGGTGGAGCCGCTGGAGCAGCGTTCGGTCCGTGGCTCGTCGGATTTATAGCGAACATCAAGCCCGATCTGGTCAAGATCGCTCCGTGGTTGCATTTCCTCACCACCGAGGAAGCCGCCCTGCGAAGCGGACTGTTCATCGGTACGATTTTTCCTATCATCATGGTCATTCTGCTTGCCCTGATGAGGAAGGAGAACAGCGCATGAAGTATACCCGAAAACTTCTCAGAGTCTTTCTTGGGATCATCCTCTACGCGTTAGGGGTTGTGATTACGATAGAGGCCCGAATCGGGTTTTCCCCGTGGGAAGTGTTTCATGCCGGTCTTGCCAACGTATTGAATCTTCAAATAGGAACGATGTCCATCATAGTCGGATTGGTGCTCATTACGATCACTGCATTATTGGGAGAAAAAATAGGAATCGCGACAATTCTCAATATCGTGTTTATCGGATTGGTCGTGAACCTGATTCTTAACGCCAAGATCGTTCCGACCGCCCAAAAGTTTCCGATTGCCGTCATCCAGATGATAATCGGGCTTTTTATCATGGTTTTTGCGACGTACCTGTATATCTCCGCCGGTCTGGGAGCAGGAGCGAGGGATGCCTTCATGGTATTGATCCACCGTAAAACCGGGGTCAAAGTCGGCATTGTTCGTTCCCTGATTGAAATCACTGTAACAATCTTAGGCGCCCTGATGGGTGGATTGTTTGGTTGGGGGACGATCATGGCGGCTGTTGTTATCGGAGTCGCTCTTCAAACGGTGTTTCGGATCTTCAACTTCGACCCTCGGACCGTTGAACATGAAGATGTCAAAACTACCCTTGCATCCATGTTAAACAGACCGGTTCCTTAACCGCCACCCGGTGGGTTTTTTCTCCGACTGAACCGTTGACCTGGTTGCGGCGGTGAATCGTGATCGTGTTGCTTGAGGCATTTGCGACCAGCATCCACAAGCCATCCGGTGAAAGGGCGAAGCTCCTCGGTTCTTTATCGGTAAGGCAGTATTCAAATCGTTGTAAGCTTTGATTGACCCGGAAAACCGCCACCGAATCGTGCCCACGATTGGAACAATAGAGGTACAATCCGTCTTTGCTGAGGTGAAGATCGCTTGCGGTATTATCTTCTACGAATGTTGAAGGCAAGGTGCTGATTCGTTGTTGGAGCTCCTCGCCACGATAGATCAGCACTTCGCTGGAAAGCTCAGCGACGACGTAGAGCAGTCCGTCTCTTCCAAACGCCATATGTCGCGGTCCGGTGCCGTGGGGCAGATCGATAATCGTCTTGCTACTCAAATCGTTCGGATAGCGGATGATTCGATCAAGGCCAAAATCGGCGACATAGAGAAAGGATTCATCAGGAGACCATAGACTGGAGTGGATGTGCGATCCTTCCTGTCTAATCGGATTGAAGCCGACACCTTCAAAGCGTTCGGTGAACACCGTCTCTCCTTGAGTCGAAAGAAGTGTGAAGTCTCCGCTGCCGTAATTGGATACTCCGATAAACTCGTCAAAGGGACTGAGACTCAAATGACAGGGAAAATCACCGGAGCTGGGAACTGAGAACAGGTGATCAGGGTGCAGCTCATCATCAATCTTATAGGCGTGAACGGAACCATCGATCGTTTCGCTCACCGAGTAAAGCACACGTTTTCTCGGATTGAATAGTTGAAAGGTCGGCCGGTCGATCCCTGAAATTCCACCGAGGTTAACCAGACTCCCTATTTGTTCATTGAAGAAAAAGAATGAAATTCCTACTTCGTTTTTGGAGACTCTGCTTCCAACCGATAAAATCGCCATACACCCATCATAGCACATATATTTCACGGAGCTACTGGACAACCAACCGTATTTTTCTTAGACTACCATCACTTCAGGGCGCGTAACTCAGCGGGAGAGTGCTACCTTCACACGGTAGAAGTCGTTGGTTCAAACCCAATCGCGCCCATAAGGCAACTGACTCTACCGTAAAGAGTTAGTTGCTTTTTTTGTCGGTGAATATTGACGTAAAAACCCAAAAGGGTATGTAAAGGGGTATGCAGAGGCTATATGAACAGTGAGTTTTATGGAGTAGAAAAGAGTATGAACTACTATCTCACGAAGCGGAAAAAAGCCAAACGCAGTTACTTCTATGTCAATTTTACTGACCCGAATGATTCCAGGAAAATATTGCTTTCTACAAGTGTAGAGCTGTTGCGGAGAAAGATTGGCATCAGTAGCAGACTTCCTGTCACCAGAGAAAAAGAAGCATATGCTATAGTTGAACGAGCAATAGCTGATGGGTTGATCAATCTCGACCGTGATACAAAGAACTTTGCTGACTATGTCCTCGATTTCTGGGATTTTGATAGATCTGAATATATACGGAGACGAAATCAGAAGTCGCCAAATAGTATTGGAAAAGACTATGCAATGAATATGCTAGGATGTTTTAAGAAACATGCTCAACCAAATCTACCATCTAGACTCAATTTGCATGAGGTTACGGCATCCCATATTGAAAAAGTGATTGATACGCTATTGGATGAGGGAAGACTTTCAAATGCAACCATCAAAAGAGTTGTACAAAGCATGTCGGTTCCACTTAAAGAAGCGACTAGGAAGAAATGGGTGGCCCATAATCCAATGGATGGTGTTGAGGTAATAGCAAACACCTATCAACAAAGAGGGATCTATACAGTCTCTGAAATCCAAAAGATCCTCGATTACTTGTACATAAAAGGGACCGTGGGTGTCACTGAACAATGGAAAACTAGAGGTCCAAATAAGACTCTTGTTGAGCGACCTAGATTAGTAAGAATTGGGTTAAAGCCATATCTTGCAACTGCTTTGGCAGCATACACTGGGATGAGATCAGGGGAAATTCGGGCACTTACTTCTGAACAGATACGTTTGATTGATGAACAATTCGGTATCATATCAGTGGATCGCGCTGTAAATGATTATGCAGGCCAGAAAAGTACTAAAGGTAAACGTACCAGAAAGGTCCCGTTGAAGAGGACGCTGTGCGAATTATTAATAAAAGAAGCGGAGCAGAATCCTCATCAAGGTGGGAAAATGATTTTCTGGTCGGAAAAAAGCAGTACCAATCCTGTTTCATCAAGTTATATTCTCAATCATTTCTATAAAGCGCTCGATGCCATTGGAATCACAGAAGAACAACGCCTGGAACGTAATATTGATTTCCATAGCTTGCGTCATACATTCAATTCCAATTTGCGTGGTTTGATCAATGAGAAATCTCTTCGTGCAGTTGTCGGCCATGAAAGCGTAGAAATGTCAGATCGGTATACTCATGAAACTGATGAAGATGTTCTCGCAGTAGGTGGTGTGATTGATGATTTGTTCAAATCAAAAACTGAAGAATAATAATAAAGGGATGAGGTAATAGATGAAACGCTCGTATGTTAGTCAAAAAATCAACGTGATTGGAGAGAATTTTCGAAATCTTGTTACCATGAAAGTTGCAGGGGAAAAAGATTCTTGGGATCCGCTGTTTTTGGCAATGACCAAGCTTCAGATGTCCATCCATGCCCAATTTCTTACCGAATTAATAAACCAATTGTATGAAAGTAATTCCTTATTACTTTCGGATACGTTTGAAGAGGAGATGGAAAAGCTCTATCAGACTCTTTGGGATCAATGCTATGCATCTGGAGATAGATTCAATTACTGTAGCTTTTCTGATTTTTGGAATCGGCTACTCGAACAAAAGAACATACCCAAAGAAGAGATACAAGACTACTACCATGCGAAAATGCAGATTTTCATTATCTGGAAAACGCTTATTACTCTGTACCCTTTCGGACAGGAATCAATAGTAGATAACTATATCCTTAAAAAGGACAAGGATTTTATTGATGGTGCTTTTTATCAAGGATGCAGTAATACACTTCTCACCCGCTTGATTGCATTGATGGGTAGTGAAATGTACATACCTGTATGTCATGATTGGAAAAACTCAACGATTCCTGCAACTATTAGACCTATTTGTCATGTATCTGGCATACATGAAGATAAAAATGAATTAGTAATCAGTCATGGTCCTTATGGTGAGAAGACTCTTGGCGACATATATGAAGACTATTCCACAATGCAACCACTTGATGAATTTGCACTCCAATATATGGTATTCTTGCATGTGGTTGAACATGACCTTGCACAATCCATTGCACAACTTTCGAATGCTTATGCTTGCGTGATCAGTACTTTGGGTGGTGAAACAGACTTTTTAGGCCAGCCATGGGAGCAGGAGACTCAAGGGCACTCCGACTTGCATCTCGAACAATTCAAGAAGATTTTCAACCAATTACTGGATGATAACCTTGTTCTTTCCAAGAAGATTTTCAACCAATTACTGGATGATAAACTTGCTCCTTTTAAAGATCTTGTTTCAAACAAATCTAACGATCCTTGGGAAAATTATGAATACAAGGTTTGGGAACAGGTGGCACTTGAAAATAAGTTGATGATCAGAGCGTCTGAACAGCCTGGTATATATATTATTGCCGTACGTTCAGTTAAAGATTTTTTCGATGTCCTCTATCATGAGCTTAAAGAATACACCAAGATTCACGTTAAATCTATGGACCCTCAAGCATGGTATCAATTTAAACCCACTGACCTAGAACTCTGCGAAGCTTTAAGAAAAGATGAAAGCCTCAAAAAATACGCCAAAATTACCTTCCAATCAACTAGAAACAGACCTTATTGATGAACTATCAAACATACGACATATAAAAAACCTATACAAAATCATGGTTTTTGCAATCTATCTCTAGTTGGCTACAAAAGTTAAAATAAAGACAAACACAGGAATCGCGAGCAATGCATCGCAAAAGGAGTTGTCTTTATGGTACGTATTTATTTGGGATTTGATGTCTTTCCAAATCAGCATGCATCTCTTTTTTCTTTTGTCACATTGATGGAAAGGAGAGCTGCATGAATAATCCAAAACTACAGAAGCAGTACTACAATGTAACAGAAATTGCCGAATTATTGGGCATATCGGAGAAGACTGTCCGAAAGTATGTATGGCAAAAAACGATTCCCTATTTGAAGATCGGTGGCCATGTTCGATTCGACATCGATAAGATCCATGCCTGGTTGGAACAACGAGAAGTACCTACCTTGGATGAAATCAGGTACGGAAATCGTAGTAGGAGGTCGTGAAGATGAGTGGTCATCCGATTTCCACCATACAACCTACAACTACAATGATTGTTGAATGGTATATTCATAATAAGTATGGAGAAATTAATCCAGATAAACAATACCCAGCTAGAGATTTGCTGACAGCAATTATAACAATACTGGTTAATAAGCACCGTCACCAACAGTTGCAGGACATGACGTTCAATCAACTACTGTTTGCTGCATTAACAAATGATGAGGGGGTAACAGTCAATGGCAAAACTAACCAAACGTTACATCAACCATGATGAGAATGCATCGAGGGATGAGAAGATCCTGAAGATGCGCGAAAAATACGGCGCCCGAGGCTACGGTCTCTTCTGGGAGATTGTTGAATATCTGTTCTCCAATAATGGGAAAGCCGAAATCAATGCCAAAGTAGTGAGCTTGGCAATCGGGGAAGATGTGAGAACTGTAAGGAACTTCCTGTCTGATTGCATCGAGGTTTACCAATTGTTCGAGACAGATGGGACCTACTTCTGGTCGAAAAGGCTCATATCCCACATAGATCAAATCATTGCTATATCTAAGATGAAAAGCAAGGCTGTACAGAAAAGGTACGAAGCAAAAGCTGATAAAAATATAAGCAATAACAATATAGAAAAAGAAGGAACCACAGAGAGGCCCTACACGTGTACTACAGATGTACTACACGTGAATAACAAAACTGCTACTATAAATAAAATAAATGAAATAAATGAAATAGATAGTAATTGTAGGGAGAGAAAACAACCAATCAAATTTTCTAAACCATCCATCGAAGAAATTGAGGCATATTGTATTGAACGAGAAAACAACGTCAATCCCATTCAATTCTTTGACTACTACGAAGCCAATGGTTGGAGGGTTGGCAAGAATCCAATGAAAGATTGGAAAGCTGCAGTACGTACTTGGGAACGCAACGACAGCGGTGGAAAGAAATCCAAGGTAGTTGTGCAAAATGATCCCTATGCTGAGTTGAGGTAGAAGGATGCAGGAAGAACGCTATTTCATTGGCCAGATTCTCTGGGATCCAACTATAATCAACAAAACCATTGTCACTCCATCGGATTTCCAAGGTGTACAAGAACGAGCAATCTATAAGGCAATGCTGGCACTCTCCCGGGAAAATACTGTGGTTGACGAAAACTCGACTGCAAAGAAGAGTGGAATACCACTATCCAAAGTCATTGACCTCAAGAGCAGTAATATCATTTCTTCAACCTGGGAGCATTATCAGAAGGTGTTGATCGATACCTCACGGGTGAGAGCAATCAAGAAGACTTGTGAACGAGTCCTTAAAAGCGACCTGCCTGCAGACGCTTTGGTAGATATGTTCATTGAGG
>JAAYQW010000081.1 GCA_012519115.1 Spirochaetales bacterium | reverse complement strand
TCCGGCACTCAACTACGAAGTCATAGAAATGACCGTTCCTGAAAAACCCACAAGCAGTAAGCAAAAATACCGGATGAGTGTCGTTGGTGAACGGGTACTGGAACATGCTGACGACAGCGACGAAATGTGGAAATAGAAATGTGGAATATTGATCCTTTCCTATGTATTCATTGGCGGTTCTCAGTGGGTGAAAAGCCAGTAGAGACCCCATACGATTCCGATGATGAGGAGGATCACCGGAGTGAAGACGAGAAAGGCGGCGATGATCATCGCCGGGATGTCGCCTTTCTCCAGTTCTTCGGTCAGCTCTTTCTCCTCGGCTTTCCTGACGTCCAGGACGCGTCGAATCTTTTTGGGGAAGAGCATCCTACTTCTCCGTCAGCGGGTGGTGGCAGGCGACGAAGTGCCCTTCGGCCAGCTCGCGCCACTGGGGTTCCACCATCGTGCAGATTTCGGTCTTGTAGCGGCAGCGGGTATGGAACTTGCACCCGGACGGAGGGTTGATCGGGGAGGGAATGTCACCTTCGAGGATGATCGGTTCCTTCTTCTCGCCCCGGTCGGTCGTCGGAATGGCGGCAAGGAGCGCTTCCGTATACGGGTGCATCATCTGAGTGAAAATGCTCTTCGCAGGAGCCAGCTCGACGATGTTGCCCAGATACATCACTCCAATCCGGTCGGAGATGTATTTCACTACCGCCAGGTCGTGGCTGATGAAGAGGTAGGTGAGGTTGGATTTCTCCTTCAAGTCCCGGAGAAGGTTGATGATCTGAGCCTGGATCGAAACGTCCAAGGCGCTTACCGCCTCGTCGCAGACGACGAACTGGGGATTCATCGCCAAGGAACGGGCGATTCCGATCCGCTGGCGCTGTCCGCCGGAGAATTGGTGGGGATAACGGTGAATCATGTATGGTGCAAGACCGCACTCATCCATCACCTTCATCACATACTCCTGCATCTCCGGACCGTCTTTCTTGAAGAAGCGGTGGGCCAAGAGCCCTTCACCGATGATCTGGCCGACGGTCATCCGCGGGTTCAGGGAGGAGTAGGGGTCCTGGAAGATCAGCTGCAGATCGTTGCGCAAGAGGCGCATCTCGTTGAAGGTGAGCCGGCTCAAATCGATTCCCTCGTCCCGGTAGCTCTCATGCTCCTTGAATTCAGGGATATGTTCATACTCCTTCCGCTTCCGCTCGAGTTTCTTGTTGGCCTCGATGAGTTCGGCGCTTGCCGCTTCCAAGGCGCTTTGGAGCGTTTTCTCGGTTTCCTTGAAGGCGGCGATCCGCTTCTCTTTTGAACTTGAGGGCCTGCGGTTGTGCGAGCGCTGGGTTTCGGCGATCTGAAGGGCGAGGTCTTTGAGCTGCTCATCGATTCGATGGCGCTCATAGCTCGCCTCGTACGTGTCCAGGAGGAACGGTTTGATCTCTTCAACGTTCTCCACGACGAAGAGCCCGCCGATCAGTTGAACGATATCCAAATAGGCATTGCGGTACGCTTTCTCCGCTTCATTCGAGGCATTCAACGCGGTATAGACGACCTCGGATTTCTGAGACTCGTCATCCTTCAGCCGTTCATATTCAGCCATCGCTTCCTCGAAGGTCTTCTGCAACGCCTGAAGCTGATTCTTGAGTTTCGCAAGATGGGTGTAGGTATCTTTCACATAGGAGGGAGCGAGATCTTCAAGGCTTCGGCCATAATACAGGGTCTTTCCGTCGGTTTGCCGGTAGAGCTGCAAAAGAACTCGACCGAACGTCGACTTTCCGCAACCGCTTTCACCGACCAGGCCGAGGGTTTCCCCCCGAAGGATATCGACATCGACTCCGTCGACCGCCTGGACGACAAGCCCCCGCTTTTTCAGCGGGAAATGCTGCTTCAACCCGCGTATTTTAAACAAGACATTCTTATTTTCCACTTCGTACCCCCTTCTCCGGATAGAAGCAGCGAACAGTATGCTGCTTTCCTACGCTGACCAAATCCGGGTGTTCCGCATGGCACTTCTCGGTCGCGTATTTGCACCGCGGGGCGAAGAAGCAGCCTTTGGGAAGGTCGAGGGGGTGGGGGACGCTTCCGGCGATCGTTTCCAGCTTCGATTGGCTGGCCGTATCGAGACGGGGGACGGAGAGCATCAACCCTTCCGTATAGGGGTGAGAGTGCTTGCTCTCCCCGAAGATGACTTCAACGGGAGCCATCTCGACCACTTCGCCGCTGTACATCACCGCCACGTCGTCCGCCATCTGGTTGATGACGCCGAGGTCGTGAGTGATGAAGAGGATGGCGGTTCCTTTCTCTTTCTGTAGGTTGTTCATCAACCGGAGAATCTGAGCCTGGATCGTGACATCCAACGCGGTGGTCGGTTCATCGGCGATGAGCAGATCCGGTTTGCATGCCAGCGCCATCGCAATCATCACCCGCTGGCGCATCCCTCCGCTGAGCTGGTGGGGGTATTGCTTGACCACCTGCTGCGGATTGGGAATCTGGACGTCGGTGAGCATCCGTACCGACTCTTGGGCCGCGGTCTTCTTGTCCATATCCTGGTGGACCATGAACGCTTCGCTGATCTGCCGTTCAACCGTGAAGACGGGGTTCAAGCTCGTCATCGGTTCCTGGAAGATGACGCTGATCGCATTGCCGCGAACCTCGTACATCTCTTTTTCACTGAGTGTGGTGAGCTCCTGACCTTTGAAGGTGATCGAGCCGCCGGCAATATAGCCATTGCCGTCCAGAAGCTTGAGGATCGACATCGCCGAAACGGATTTGCCGCATCCGCTTTCGCCGACGACCCCCAAGGTCTTTCCCGCTTCCACTGTATAGGAAACTCCGTTGACTGCTTTGACGATTCCACGTTTCGTGGTGAAATATGTGTGCAGGTCGTTTAATTCAAGTAAGGTCGACACGGCATTACTCCTATCTACCAATCGATTTCGGGTCGATCGCGTCACGCATGCCGTCTCCGGCCATGTTGATGCTGATGGTGCACAAGCTCAAGGCGATCGCCGGGAACACCCAGCGCCACCAGTACAGCGACATGACCGTCGAATCGTTGCATCCATAGAGCATATTGCCCCATGTCGCATTCGGTTCGTTGACTCCGAAACCGAGATAACTCAATGAAGACTCATAGAGCATGCACAAGGCGAAGCTCAAGGTGAGGTTGACAAGAACCACGGTGATGACGTTGGGCAGGATATGTTTGAAGATGATCTTCATCTCCTTGATTCCCATCGCCTTCGCCGCGGTTACGAATTCCTGTTCCCGAGCGGCGAGAATCTGTCCTCGAATCAACCGGGAAAGGGAGGGCCAGTTCAAGAGGCCCAAGATGACCATGATCATCGAGATCCTTCCCGTTTCACTGATCTTGCTGCCGATGATTGCCGAGAGGATCATCGCCAAGGGGAGGAATGGGATCGCGTTGACGACCTCGGCGAGGCGCATCAGGAACATATCCATCTTTCCACCGTAGTACCCGGAGAACGATCCGATGATGATTCCGATGATTCCGCTGATGATGACCGCGATCGCCCCGATCGTCAACGTCACCCGACCGCCGGTCAGGAGCCGGACAAAGAGGTCGCGTCCATACTGGTCGGTTCCCATCAGATAGCCTTTCAGGCCCCAAGTGTGAATTCGACCGTTCTTGTCGATCGCATAGTTCTGATAGTACGAGGATTGAATCGATACGATATCCTTCAGCTTCGGAACGTTCGTCTGCTTGTAGTTGTTTCGACCCCATGCGACGACGCTCCCATCATCCAGAAGGGCGACGAAATGTCCGCGCCCGGCGCTCACCGCGGTCGCCCGGCCTTGGGCTTGAGGGGGAATATCCATCACTCCATAGTCGTCACCGCCCCAGACGACGATCTGTCCATCGGTGGTGACGGCGGCGGCCGAGCGCTCGGTGACGTCGACATCGCGTACGCGGCCTTGGATCTCAGCAGGGACATAGGAGAAGGGAGTCTCCCGGGAGGAGAGGATGATCAGCTCGTTGTCCTTGGTGATCGCCGCCGCGAGGGTCGTGTTCGCCACGACTTTCGTGAAGGAGCCCTGCCTGTCTTTGGGAACGGGGATTGAAATCAGGTTGGAGTTGCCCCACACGTGGATTTCGCCGCCTTCGGTGAGTGCGATCGAGATCTGATGACCGGCGAGGACCTGCTTCACTTTCCGACTCGAGAGCTCGGGGGGGATCATGTTCAGCATGAACCGATCGTTTCCCCACGTGTATACCTTGCCATCCGCATCAAGGGCGACGGCGTGGTCCAAGCCTGCGGAAGCCTGCACATAGCGCTTGTCGGCGGGGGGCATCTTCTGCAGTTTCGCCGATAATGTTCCCCACTGGTAGAGCTTTCCATTCCGATCGACACCGACACCGAAGACCGATCCGCCATCGATCGAGGCTACATTGCCCTGGAGGGCTTTGTCATACTTCATATAGGAGAACGTGGGTCTGGTGTTCTGCTGGGTCGGATCCTGGAATTGAGTGTCCAACGGGAAGAAGACCGGCAGAATGAAGACCGCCAGGAAAATCGCCAGGAACATGTAGACACCAAGCATCGCGCTCCACTTTTCCCGGAAGTTGCGGAGCATCGTCCGATAGGGGCTCTGGACTTGCTCTTCCTCCAGAATGGAGAGGGTCGCCCGCTGGCGGCCTAGAAAAAAGGTTTTGAGGACGTCTGTGAACGTTGATCCATAGGGTTTTTTTGCCATCGTATGCTGCTCCTAATTCAGTTTGACCCGAGGGTCGGCCAACCCGTAGGAGAGGTCCATCAGAAGGTTGCCAACGAGACTGAGCACGAGATAGAACATCACCATCGCGAGCGAGACGGCGAAGTCCTGCTGATTCAAAGCGTCGATGATCACTTTTCCCATTCCGTTCCAGAGGAACGTCCGTTCAATGACCACGCTTCCGCTGAAGATGGAGATGAACCACCCGGTCATGATGGTGATGAAGGGGATGAGGGCGTTTCGGAATGCGTGGGAATAGATCACCACTTTTTCCGTAAGTCCTTTGGCTCGGGCGGTTCGGATGTAATCCATTCCGAGCGCCTCGATCATCGTTGCGCGCACATAACGGGTAAGTCCGCCGAGTGAGGTGAACACCATCACGGCGAGAGGGAGGGCCATGTGGTAAAGCTTGTCGAGGAACATCCTCCCCGGAGTGCCTCTGAGGCCGGGGGTCTGAACTCCGCTGATCGGAAAGATTGGAAGCTTCACAGCGAATAGAAATATGAAAAGCAGGGCGATCACGAAGAACGGCAGACTGTAGCCGATGATCGTAACGACCTGGACGGTGGAGTCAAATCGAGTGTTTCGCCGAACGGCGGTCGCGATTCCAAGAGGAATGGTGATTGCGAAAACCGGAATCAATGACCATACGTTCAGCATGATCGTATTCTTCATGGGAACACCGATCATCTGCCGAACCGGCATCTTATACGTCAATGAATAGCCAAAATCACCGCGCAGGGTGTTGAAGAGCCATGTGAAATATTGGATAACAAGGGGTTTGTCCAACCCAAGCTTCTTTACAGCATCTCGGTAAAGGGCTTCATATTCGGCGGGCTTCATATTCGCCTTGTTGCCTTCGATCATCAGTCTGGCCGGATCGCCGGGGACGGATTTATAGAGGCTGAAGATGAGCACCGATCCGATGAGAAAGACGACTACGATATACATAAGGCGCCTGAGAACATACTTGAACATGGGTAAGGTTCCTTTGGGAAAGAGATACGCTTGGGGCAACCGTCCGGTTGCCCCAAAGCGTTGATCCAACGATCTTATTTGACGTCGGCTCGGAGAATCGCGTACTGGAATTGCCAGGTCGGCGAGGAATCATATCCGACGATCTTCGGGTTGAAGAAGTCGTGGTAGACATCCGAGTAGAGCGGAATATCCGGCATCAAGGTGTTCCAGCGCTTCTGGAAGCGGATCCACTTCTCTGCCCAGCCCTTCTGATCCTGTGGATCGGTCCTCTTCATATCAAGCGCGATCGACTCGAGCTCCTTGTCGGCGATGAAGTTGGTGTTGTAGGTTCCGAAGTATTCGGGATCGGTGGAGTAGTAGTACCAGATTGCCTGGGTGGTCGCAAAACCGGTTCCGAGGTTGAACATGCCGTATACGGGCTCATCGATGCCGTCTTTGTAGAGGTGGTCGAGGAGCACGGCGAAGTCGACGGTGGTTCCGTTGATCTGCATGCCGATCTTTTTGACTTCAGGAACGAGCATCGCCGCGATCAGGTCGGAAACCGGGTTGTTTGCGGTGTTCGCCCACTCGATGGACAGCGGCATGAGCTCGCCATCGACTTTCTTGTGGCGGAGCGTATCGACGCCCTTGACATAGGGCTTGCCGTCCTTGTTCAAGGTCCAGCCGTCTTTGACCAGCTCATCTTCGGCCTTCTGGAGGTTGTACGCATAGCTGTTCAGCTCTTTGTCGAGGAGGTCTTTGTTTTGCTGGTATTCCCACATCGAGGCGCCATAGTATCCGTTGACGATGATTCCATATCCGCCGGTGTACTGGCGAGCGAACTCGTTTCGGTCGAGACTGTAGGCGATCGCCCGGCGGACTGCTGCAAACTGAGTCGGTCCGAAGTCACAAGCGAAGGCGATCTTTCCATAGCCGTAGCGGGGATAGGAAGCGAAGTTGACAATTCCTTGGTCGTGGAGATCGAGACCACGGGTGATCTGCGCTCCTCCGCTGATTCCCTGCAGCATGTCGATCGCGCCGGTCTTCAGCTCGTCCATCTGCGTCGCGGTGTTGGTCAGCTTGATGATGATCCGGTAGATATTGCCCTTGGCACCGTCATATGCACCCAGGAATTTGGGGTTGAGAATGACCGATGCGGTGGAATCGGCGGGGTCATAGCTCTCGAACTGATAAGGACCGCTGGTGACCAGTGGGCGATAGCGATAGCCGGTGTTCGGCGTAAGCACGGTTTCGCGGAGCAGGTCGGCGGTGAAGTTGTCGGAAAGTCGAGCGCCGTTCGGGGTGTCGGTTACGGTGACTCCGGGGGCGATGACGTGCATCGGAAGCGGACCGGCGGAGACCAGGGAGAGGTCATAGTAGTAGGGAAGCTCTTCCGCTGCGATCTGGATTGAGAAGGAGTAATCACCCAAGAGGCGGATTCCTTTGAACTCTTTTGCAGATCCATCGTGGAATGCGGTATATCCTACGTACTCGGGACCGACTCCATAGCGAGCGCCGATTTCAGTCACCTGAGGGGAAGCCGAATAGAGAATGCCGAAGACATAATCTTTAGCGGTGATTTTCGTACCGTCGTTGTACACGAGGTTGTCGGCGATGTTGAAAACGTAGGTTTTTGAACCGTCGGCGTTGTCAGTCGCTTTCCAGGACTTGACGGCGGTGGGGTTGATCATGAAGCGGCCTTCCTTCGTCCAGGATACCGTTTCATATCCACCCATCAATGTCTTGAGGTAGGCGTTTGTCGCACTGTTGGTCCAGCCGCTGAAGAAGTCAGCGTTAACCTGGGTCGACGAACCTAGGATAACCTGCGTTTCAACTTTTGGTGCAACCGCTTCCCCTGCGGCCATGGCAAAGAGGCTCGCGGAAAAGATTGCCACCAGAACCAGAATAAACAGTTTCTTGTTCATGTAAAAATCTCCTTTCTTATATTGTCTAGCTCAGAGGCTAGTGCTATCCATTATAGTGAATATGCGCTCTTCTGTCAGCTGTTATTTGTTAACAGTATAAAACGCTTGTTTTTCCGGCAACAAATATTTTCCTTAGGATAATGCAGGAAAGGAAAAGAGTAAAGAAGTGGAGGGTATCGACAAAAAATACTTGTACTTGCATCTAAACAGTTTAGATGTTCATTTCTACACTCCGAGCCTCTTCCCCAGATCTTCTTCATGCTTGTGGAAGTCCGCCGTGCACTGCAGGACCGCCTCTTTGAGCTTCTTCTTGTCGCTTAAGGCGGTTCGAATCCGCTTTTCGAACCGCTTGTCCAGCGCTCGAGCCGCGCCCGCTGCCTTTGCGCGCTCCTGGGCTGAGCTGCGAAGCAACGCGTTGGTGAGATCTTGCCGCTTCTTCGCCGCTTCATAGCTGTCTTTTCCTTCCCGGATGCCGTCGGCTCCGAAGATGATCGGAACGAAGGGATGGTACTGGGGAAGGGGGGCGGGACACGACCAGACGAGTATCGTTTCATCAGGATATTCCACCACCATCGAAGCGGTCGTCCGAGTGGGTTTGGGGAAGGAGGCGTTGATCGCGATCGATTTCATCGACCGATCCATTTTTTTGATCGTTCCTCGGTTGTAGAGGAGGACATCCCGCATTCCCATCCATGTAGGTTTGGCGTCCGCGAGCAGGTTGAGCGTCGTCCTTTGGCGCGCCCGGCCTTTTGAGAAAAACTCCATGAACCCATCGCGCCACGTCTCGGCGAAGTGCTTGCCGCTGCTTACGGCATCACTCCTCTCATACGATGTTCCGATGCTGTACGCATTGCTGATGGCGCCATAGGTTTTGATCTGTTTTACCGCCCATCGGTTTCCCGCGGTCTCCATGACGAAGAGCCGGGTCTTATCCCCGATGATGAAGGAGTTGGAGTAGGTAAGCTTCCCGACGAAGGCTCCGTCGCCGCCTTGCCCCCATTGATCGAGAATGGTGAGGATAAGCTCGACCGCCACTTCGGCGGTTGAGGCGTTGTGAAGGGTGAGGCGGAGTATGTCCATTCCGAGCAACCCTTCCTTCAGGCTCCTTTGTTTGGTGAAGACCGCTTCGTTTCCGATGACGACTCCTTGATCATTGACCCCCATCTCGGCTCCCCAGATCCACGATGGACGGCTGATGAGGGCGAGGTAGGGATGTTCAAAATGTCTGTGGGCTTTTTCCAGGGTTTCAAACTGAGGCGTATATTTGTCGAGGATCGGATATCGGTTGGATTCAAGGGAGCCGGTAACGAATTCAAGGACTTGGACTTCTTTGGGATGGCGGTCGCTGTTCTTTCCGAACAGAACCGATTGTTCATCCGTGATTCGGCCGATTGTATCACACATGGCAAACCTCCTTTATATACCAGTATACACCTTTCATGCGTATACCGAGTTATGAAATCGGATCATTCCTTTCGATAAGTAACAAAAAAGAGGGTATCCGCATACCCTCTCTTGCAAAGAGCTCTCGCTTACATCACTTGAAGCGCCACACGGCTCCGATATAGGCGTCGATGTGGAAACCGACATCAGGAAGGATGGCGACACCGGGCTGTACCCGCAAGTAGAAATCAAGGGGGAAATTCTGGTTCTCGAGCCGGTAGACCACTCCGACCGGTACGATCACCGCCAAGCCGAAAGCCTTTTGAGCGACCCCGATATTCGCTCCGGCACCTGCGGTTACCCCGAAGCGGGCCTTGTTGATGTTGAACTCGTACACCTGGTAGTCGGCCCAGACATCAGCGGCGACATACTTGCTGACAAAGCCGTACCCAAGGTTGGCGTTGAGCTTGAACTTGTCCATCTGGAACTGACCTGCAAGGCTTGCACCCGTTCCGATGTTGAGTCCTGCAGCCCACGAAGTCGATGCGGCCGTGACCGGGAAAACCACGACGAGAGCCAGCACAGCTATGATAATAATCCGTTTCATGTAATACCTCCCGCATACTGATGATGCATATACCAAGTGTAACACCGCAAGGTAAAGTCTGCCAAGTCTTAGATATGGTTTTCTGCAATGCCTATTCGATCGCGATCTGCTTCAAGAGCTGATAGGCGGAGCCAAGGCGCTCTTTTGCCGTTTCAATCGCCGGAAGCGATTCGTCGATGCCGATCCATCTTCGACCGAGCTCCTGGGCGGCAAGCAGGGTGGTGCCCGATCCGCAATAGAAATCCAGAACGATGCTGTTCATATTCGAGGAGGCTGCGACGATCGTCTTGAGCAACTGAAGGTTCTTCTCGGTCGGATAGGTCGGATATTGGGGATCCTTGAACTCCCAGATATCCTGAAGCTTTTTTCCGGCATGCTCATCGGCATAGATGATCTTTCGGGGAACCCCGTTCTTCGACCATTCGATCAAGCCCTGTTCATCCAGTTCTTCAAGCACTTTGGGCGAAGAGCGCCAATGACGGCCTTTGGGTGGAAGCAGTCCTTTGAATTTCTCACCCGTGACCCCGCTCTTGGTTTCACCGGGGGCGTGGAGGGGGATCGTCGTATAGCGGCGGCCGTCCTTGTCGATTTTCCTGAAAAGCCGATGGAGTTCCTGTTCATCCAAAGGAATTCTGACTTCATTCCAGATCGGATCCGATCCGTTGCTGTAGAAGAGGATCAGGTCTTTCATATTCCCATAGCCCTGACGGCTGAAGTTCTTGGGGTTGCATTTTATCCGTGTGATATCGTTTCTGAAGTTCGCCCGGCCGAAGATCTCATCCATCAGGACTTTCACGTAGTGACCGATC
>JAAYQW010000080.1 GCA_012519115.1 Spirochaetales bacterium | reverse complement strand
CGCTCGATGGCGATCATCTCGCCGGGCATCAATACGCTGAAAATCGGGCTTAGGACATCTTCCTTCGTCGGCTCGTCAAACCCTTCGCGGGTGTACTTCGCATCTTCGATCTCAAAACAGTTGAGGATGATTTCACTATGGAGCGAACCCTCCCCTTTCAGGTCGACAAGCTGAATGAGATTCACACCGAGCTTGAAGAGTTCGTCAATTTCGTGGGCATGGAGCAGATCTCCGGCACGAAGCACCTTCTTCTCTTCGCCGTCGATCATCGCATAGACGTCCTTGGCGAGATACCGGTTCTCCAGCGTCGCCCGCATCTCGGGATCGTCGATAAGCTCGACGCTCTCGCTCTTATAGAATGCATCGATGATCTTTTCGCGGTTGTCATAGCCGATCGCCCGAAGCAGCAAGGTTCCGAGAATCTTCTTCTTTCGGTCGATTTTCGCGTAGATCAACAATTTCTTTTCATCAATTTCAAATTCCAGCCAAGATCCCCGGTATGGAATGATGCGGGATGAATAGACATCCTTGTCATGGCTGAAAATCACGCCGGGGGAACGGTGGATCTGGCTGACCACGACCCGTTCGGCCCCGTTGATGATAAAGGTGCCGCGGTCGGTCATCAGGGGGATGTCGCCAAAGAATATCTCTTTTTCGCGCATCTCGCCGGTAGCAAATTCAAGGCTGATTGTAACTTTGATGGGAACGCTGTAGGAGCGGCCCTTCTTCTTGCACTCCGTCTCCGTAAACTTTACATTGTCGAAATCGATCGTATAGCCGCGATACGTTAAGCGCATCTCCCCGTTAGGGCTGTCAATCGGGAATGTGGATTGAAATACATTCTCAAGACCCAGGTTCGGATCGGGCTGCAGGCCCTTGCGAATCGTATCCAGCTGCAAAAACCGCTCATAGGATTCAAGCTGCACCCCTATGAGATTGGGCAGTTCGCACACTTCGTGTGATTCAGTACCGATGTAGGTCCGAGTTATGGACTTGCCGTTGGCAACCATTGTGTACCCTCCAAAGTCAAATGAACAAGCGACTCAAATCCCCCCTCGGGAGGAGATGAGGACACAACATGCCACCGGGGAATTCCGGTGGCGTTGAGAATTCAACATTTCGCAATCTTCGCGAACTGTTCTCAAGGATCTTATCCTTAGTCGACAGCGACGATCTCGACGGTACATCCGGCAGCTTCGAGCTTCTCCTTCAGTGCTTCGGCATCGACCTTGCTTACGCTTTCTTTAATGGTGGCGCCGCCGGCTTCGACGACGTCCTTGGCTTCTTTGAGGCCAAGACCGGTGATGGCACGAACTTCCTTGATCGCTGCGATCTTCTTGGAAGGATCGGCTGCTTTGAGGACGACGTTGAACTCGGTCGGCTCTTCGACGGCTTCAACTTCCGCACCGCCGGCCGGACCTGCTGCGACCGCGGCCGCGGCCTGAACGCCGAACTTCTCTTCCATCATCTCGATAAGCTCAGCGACTTCCATCACGGTCATGTTCGCAATCGCTTCCAAAATTTCTTCTTTCTTGATAGTAGCCATATTATCTTCTCCTTAAGATTGTCTATCACAGTCGTAGCAGGTACTTAGTGAAGACTAAGACTGTGGTTATTCTTCTTTGGCTGCGCCGAGGGCGCCGCCACCCTTCTCTTTGACATAGGCGAGCAACGTGGCCGCCAACTTCTGAACCGGCGCTTTCATCGTGCCCATCAACGAGGAGATCAGTTCGAGCCTGGTCGGCAGCTTGCTGAACGCCTCGATCTGAGCGGCGTCAAAGCGCATTCCATCGATCAAGGCACCCTTCACTTTGATCGGGGCGCCGTCCTTTGCGCTGTTGAAGAGATCCTTGGCAACGAGATTCGCTCCGTCACCCTTGGCGAGAGCGATCGCCGTGGGACCCGTTAAGTGTTCATCGCTATCCATTTCCATGTTGGACAAAGCGATCTTGGCGAAGCGATTCTTCACTACGCGGAACGCCGCATCTTTCTCACGGAGACTCTTGCGCAGTTTGGTGATCTGTTCAACCGTCATCCCGCGATAATCGGCGAAGATAAAACCGTCGTACTCTTTGAATTCATCCATCAAAGCCTGGACAGCCTCTTCCTTGGCGGGGGTAACTCGAGTTTTGTAATCCATCTTCATTCCTCCTTAGAGTGAGAGGTCACGTACGTCGACGCGAACACCCGGACCCATCGTCGAAGCGAGGGTTACACTGGCGAGATAGTCACCTTTTGCATCGGCGGGCTTCTTGCGGATCACCTCTCGGACCACTTCAAGAGTGTTCTCCTTGACATGAGCGGGATCCATCGAAACTTTACCGACAGCGAGGTGCACCACTCCGGTTCTGTCCGAGCGGAACTCGACTCGACCTTTCATCAACTCGGCGAGAGCGCCGGCGATGTCGTTGGTAACGGTCTGAGTCTTGGGGTTGGGCATCAGACCCCGGCGACCGAGGATAGGTCCCAGTCGACCGACATCCTTCATCATATCCGGAGTAGCGACCGCTACGTCGAAATCCATCCAACCCTTCCGAATCTGCTCGATCAGGTCGTCGTCACCGACGTAGGTCGCTCCGGCAGCCCGCGCTTCATCCGCTTTCTCGCCTTTTGCAAAGACGAGAACACGCTTCTGGGCACTGAACTGATGAGGCAACACGACCGTGTCACGAACGCTCTGACTCTTCTTGAGGGTAAGTTTGATATGCACCTCGACCGTCTCGTCGAACTTGGCGAAGGCCGCCTCTTTCACGAGCGCGGTAGCTTCATCCAACGTATAAAACTTCGTTCGATCGACTTTCTCGGCGGATGCACGATACTTCTTTCCGTGTTTCATTACTTCTCAACCTCCACACCCATGCTGCGAGCGGTTCCGGCAACGATTTTCATCGCCGCGTCAAGGTCGTTCGCGTTCAAGTCCGGCATCTTGATCTTGGCGATCTCCATCACCTGATCCTTTGTCAATTTGCCGACTTTGGTCTTGTTGGGAGTACCGCTGCCATGCGTGATTCCCAATGCCTTCTTGATTAAGACGGCAGCGGGAGGAGTCTTCAGGATGAAACTGAAGGTTCTATCGGCATACACGGTGATGACAACGGGAAGAATGAGTCCAGGTTCGTAGTTCTTCGTCTTTTCGTTGAACTCCTGGACAAACTGGGGGGCACTGACACCATGGGGGCCAAGCGCCGGGCCGACTGGTGGCGCGGGGGTGGCCTTCTGGGCAGGGCACTGCAATTTGATAATCGCAGACACCTTTTTCTTTGCCATGTTCCTTTCTCCTTACACAAGCTCACCTTCATGGCGTCTTGCGCTGGTATTAACGCCTGTCGACGACAGGCTCCCACCTCATAACGAGGGAGTATGCATTTTTACATGGACACTTGTAAAAAATCAGAAAACTCTCGTGCAAGACCCTGTCCACGGAATCTTACAGAATCTTTTCTACTTGCAAAAAGTCCACTTCAACCGGAGTGGACCGGCCGAAGATTCCCACCGAGACGCGCATTCGCGCTTTCTCGAGGTTGACCTCTTCGATCGTTCCGACAAAGGATTCGAAGGGACCGTCGACAATCCTGACCTGTTCGCCGACAGCGAACGTCTGTTTGGGCTTGAACACCTTCTCGGCGGGCAGATCGCCGGTCTTCTGAAAGAGGCTCTTCTCCTCCACCTTGGAAAGGGGTTTGGGCTTGGCCCGATCGGTAGAGGTAACAAACCCCGAAACACCCTGAATCCGGCGGATCTGCGTGACCCACGTCTTCCAGCTGTGTTCCGGCAGCTCGAGCTCGACAAGGATGTACCCGGGCAGAAGCTTGCGCTTCACTTCGCGTTTCTGTCCGTCTTTTACTTCGATGACCGTTTCCATCGGCACCTTCACATCGGTGCAGACGAGAGCGAAATCCGTATCGGTTTCACGCATCTTGTTGATGATTCGCTCAATCTTCTGCTCGTACCCGGAATAGGTCTGTACTACATACCAACCTTTTGCCATGCTCAACCCTATAAGATGAAGAGGATTCCTCTCAAGAGAAGGAAATCGACCAGACCGAGGAAGATAGCGACAAGAATCGTGGAAACGAGGACAACCTTGGTAGAAGAGATCACCGCTTCCCGAGAGGGCCAGACGACCTTCTTCAGTTCGAGATATGATTCCTTAAAATACTTGATGATTTTCTTCATGAGACAGGCTCCTTGTATTCAAAGAATCGAGAAGCGAACAGGCCAAGAAGGATTCGAACCCTCAACATCCGGTTTTGGAGACCGGCGCTCTACCAATTGGAGCTATTGGCCTATTAGCTTCTCGATCGCTATAACCTATTTAATCTTCGTCTCGCGGTGCAAGGTGTGCTTGCGGTCATGCGGACAATACTTGCTGAACTCCAATTTGTTCGGGAGATTCCGCCGATTTTTCTCGGTGGTATAGTTTCTCCGCTTGCATTCGGTGCACTGGAGAGCAATCTTCTCAACAGGACCTTTTTTATCCTTAGCCATATGCTGCTCCTCGTCGGATCCATCCACTTTCGGTGATGAAAAAAGAGCCCCCGAACGGAATCGAACCGTTGACCTCAACCTTACCATGGTTGCGCTCTGCCGACTGAGCTACAAGGGCATCGGGCGTATAACAGCGGCAGCGTCATTACACGCAGAAGCTAACTTACCAAAGAGCATAGCTTTTGTCAATATGCTTCACGCTTCTG
>JAAYQW010000079.1 GCA_012519115.1 Spirochaetales bacterium | reverse complement strand
TGCCGCCCCTTCTTTATGTTGAGATCCTTCTTTATCTTGTCCGGATCCGCCTGAATCGAGTCTGCTCGTTCCATCGCGATCTCCCAAGCGGATTTGATAATTGCCATAGCACTCTCCTGCATATAGATAGTCCTGAAACTGGTTGGACTTTTTTATCTATTCCAAAGATAGTACACTTGCCTCTCTTGGACAAGTAAACCCTTTGATGATACTCTCACCACATCGACCCTGCCGGTCGATGATTATATGACGATGGGACACCGCATGAAGAAACACTCGTATCCACTCTACTATGACGAACCATACCGGACCACCTTGGAGACGAATGTCGTGTCGGTTGAAGGATCGAAGGTGATTCTGAAAGAGACGATCTTTTATCCTGAAGGCGGAGGCCAGGGCGGGGATCGGGGAACGGTTAACAGCTGTGCCGTTCTTGATACTGTAAAAGGTGATGATGAGGCAATCATCCACATGGTCCGGGATCCCGCCTTCAAGACAGGTGACCGGGTCACGCTCAACCTCGATTGGAACCGGCGCTTCCACTTCATGAAAAATCATACCGCCCAGCATGCCGCCAGCGGCATTCTCTTCAATCGTTTCGGCATCGGTACGGTCAGTGTCCATCTGGGTGACGAAGTGATGACGATCGAAGTCGATCGGGACGAAGTGGCGGATTCCGTCGGTCTTGAACTTCAATCCCTGGTGAACCGGGCGATCGTCGAAGGCCATCCCGTCGCTTCGAAAACAACGAGCCACAAGGACGCGGAAGCGTTGGGGCTGAGGCGTTCGATCAAGGTGGATGGAGATGTCCGCCTCATTCATATCGATGAGGTCGACACGATCGCCTGCGGCGGTCTGCACGTCTCAAATACGCGGGAAATCGGCCTTTTCCTGTATCAAGGCCAGGAACGGATCCGCGGACACGCGCGCCTGATCTTCATCGTCGGAGAGACCGCCTGGGACCGGATCCTTCTGAACCGGACAATCGTCGATCAGCTGGGAACCCTCTATTCATCACCCCCGTCGTCGCTGGTGGAAACGGTTGCCAAAGCCCATGAGGTCGCTGCGTCGGAGAAAGCCCTTCTGGACCAAGTACGGAGCAGGCTTGCTTCCGTACTTTTGGATCTGAAGCTTTCTCAGGAGACCGGCCCCCTTCCCGTCATCACCTGGGAGCTGGAAGACGACATCACCCTTAAAGACCTCGGTCAGGCAGCGAGCCGGATCGCCGAGCTCGCCCTCTGCGCCATCCAGCGCTTGGAGGACGGAAAGCTCGCGTGGCTCATCGTTCTCACCGGAGATGGAGCGAAGAAATTGGATATCGCAAAGCATCGAAGTGAACTTCTTTCTTCAATCAACGGCAAAGGCGGGGGGAAAGCCCCGATCTTCCAGGGCGTTGGTGAAGGCGATCCCGCCGAGCTGTTCGCTCGTTTTAGAGACCTGTTGAAATGAACGAAAAACACCATATGGATCCCGTTGAGATCGATGAGCTGCAACAGATAGATTCCAAGAACGGCGAACTTTCCTTTCGCGAACTTTTCAAGAAGAGCATCTGGGCGATCGTGGTGCTGATGGTAATCACCGGCATCAGCCTCTTCCTCATCGACAGGGCGGGGTTGACGGATGCGGAGTTTCTTAAAGAGTTCATCGACACCTTCGGAGCATGGGCGGTCGCCGGATATATCTTCATCATGGAGTTGACGATGTTCCCGGTCAGCGTGGACATGATCTGGCCCTTCGTCCTTTCGTGGTCGTTTCTCAAGGCGACCCTCGTCATGGGAACCGCCAGCGTGGTCGGATCATTTTGCGCCTACCTCGTCGGACGGCTCCTGGGCCACATTCCCATTTTCAACAACTGGGTAAGAAAGAACACGAAACCCGAAACCGCGGCGATGGTGAAGCGCTACGGAGCATGGGGCGTGGTGATCGGAGGAATCGCGCCGCTGCCGTTCTCCACGATCTGCACTCTTGCCGGGATGGCGAAACTGCCGGCCCTCAGGGTATTGATCGCCCTTCAGATCCGCTATGTCAGAATGGGGTTGTACTTCCTCATCTTCAGCGGAATCTTCAGTCTCGGTTGAGAAAAGCCTCGATCTCTTTCGCCACGAGCGTCGTCCTCAGGGCGGCATCGCCGATATACGCTTCGGCGTTCAGGAAATCGAGAACCTCTTCTCTGGTGACGAACGCCAATATATCCGTATCCTCGCTCAATGAGCGGGCTAGAGGATTCTCCTTGCCGCTTTGAACCGCCTCCCAGGCTTTGAGGCTGTGTCCGCGGATCAATTCGTGCATCGCCTGGCGGTCCGCCCCGCGGCGGCCAAGCTCCATCAAGAGGCGCTCGCTTGCCGCGAACAGGCCGTAGGCGTTGAGGTTCCTTCGAACCGCTTCTTCATGAACCGTCATGCGGTCCACCGTTTTGATTGCGGTGATGAGGATCTCATCGGCGGCCAGGAAGATCTCGGGAATCGCCATCCGGCGGTTCGCCGAATCGTCCAAACTCCGCTCCAGGACGGTGGTCGCGGCGTTCTGCCAGAAGAGATCGACATGGGTCGAGACGAACCGGCACAGGCTGTTGATCTTTTCGCTGTTGATCGGATTGCGCTTGAAGGGCATTGCCGAAGAGCCGACCTGCCTGGAAGCGAAGTATTCGCTCCATTCGCCGATCGGGGGGCTCATCAGGATCCTGAAATCGAAGAAGAACTTCGAAAGGGTGGCGCTGAGGCCGGAGAGGGCATGGGCGACGCGAAGGTCCTGCTTGCGGGTATAGATCTGCGTCGAAGCGGTATACGCCGAAAGCCCTATTTCTTTCATGACCGCGTCTTCCAGTTCCGCGGCGGTGAGGCCGGTTCCCTTCAGCAGCTGGTCATAGCTTGCGGCGGTTCCTACCGCTCCCTTCATTCCCTTGCCCCGGATGGACGAACGGACGCGGATCAGCTCCTCCAGATCCTCCTTCAGGTCCTGGGCGGTCTGGGCGAACCGATAGCCGACGGTGGAGGGTTCGGCGGGCTGGATGTGGGTGAACGCCATCGTGGGAAGATCCCGATAGGCTTCCATCTTCTCCTTGAAGAGAAGCAGCAGCTCCCGGGTCTTGCTGATCGTGAGATCCAGCGCTTCCTTGAGGCGGAGGGCATCCATGTTGTCCAGCACATCCATGCTTGTAGCCCCGAGGTGGATGATTTTTCCTCCGTCGGGACACTGCTCCGCCCATGTGTGGATCTCCGCCATCAGATCATGGTGGATTTCGCTCTCGATCTCCGTCGCCCGGGCGATGTCGATCCGGTCCTTCGTCGCTTCAAGCTCGGCAAGCTGCTCTTCGGTGACCAAGCCGGCTCGCATCTGGACCCGAGCGAGGGCGGTCCAGATCGTTCGAAGGAGGGTCCGTTTATGAACTTCACTAAAAATCCGGCGCATGGCTTCGGAGCCATAGCGCCAGGTGAACGGAGAAATGAATGTCTGATGGCTGAACTCTTGCATAGGTAAACTGTACAAGAGAGGCCTCTTGGGGTCAATCTACGTAGCGGATCGTCTCCCAAGCCTTGTTGTACATCTCGAGGTTCGCCCCCAGGTCCTCCTTCAACTCGTAGTTCGCCAACTGCTCGACGGTGTAGAAGGGAATGGTGGTCCGGTATTGGTCCGCCTCGATATTGACCGACGCGGGGAAGTGGAACCGGTCGAGGAGCTGGGCGTAGTTGTCCGGGCGATGGATGAAATCGATGAACGCAAGGGCGAGCTCGTAGTGGGGAGCCCCTTTGGGGATGCAGAGTGAATCGAGGTACAGCGGACCGCCTTCTTCAGGAAGGAAGAAATCGACCTCGGCCCACTTTTCTTCCGGGATCTCTTCAAAGATCGCTTCGGCGTAGCCGTGGCTGACGAAGTATTCGCCGCTGGCGAATCCTTTCGCAAACGATTCGGCGTCGAACTTCACCAGGTTCGGCTTCCACTGCTCGTTGACCAGTTTCCGGGCGCGCTCCAGCTCGGCGGGATTCGTCGTATTGACGGAGTATCCGAGATGGACAAGCGCGGCTCCGAGCACCTCGCGGATATCATCCATCATGACCATCCGGTCCTTGAAGCGCTTGTCGCCGAAGATGTTCCACGACTTCTCATAGTTGGAGGCGTATTTCGTGTGGACGGCGATGCCGCTCGCTCCGAGGTAATAGGGAACCGAGTATTCCATCTTCGGATCATATGTCGCCTTGGAAAGAGCGAACTCGGTGATGTACTTGCTGTTCGGGATCTTGGAGAGGTCGAGCTTTTCGAGCATCCCCAGCTTCATCATGATCGAGACGTAGTCGGCGGAGGGGAAGATGATGTCGTATCCGCTTTCCTGACTGGAAGCTCGGAGTTTGGCGAACATCTCTTCGTTAGAAGCGAAATAGTCGAGGACTACATCGACTCCATACTCCTCTTCGAACGCCTCGATGACGGAGTCGGGGGTGTAGTACGACCAGTTGTACACATAGAGCTTCTGATTTCCGTTTTCGTCGGTGCTTTCCTTGGCGCACCCGGTAAGCAGAAGAACGGTGACCGCGAGAGCGATCATGAGTTTGGTGGCAGGTTTGAACATGGCAAACCTCCTGTCTGGGTTATGCTGCCCGCTGAGGAGAACATACGCCATACCCTCGGGCGGTGGTGGGTTTTTAGATCAATGAACGAAGCAATATCTCTTCATATTCTTGGCGTTTTTTTAATCTGACCCATCATCATGCTTTGAAGGATTTGAGTCAATTGTTTTTCCAGGTCAATCGGAAAAAGTTTTTACGATGTACCCTTGTGTTCACCGAGGGTCCTGCCCGGAAGCAGGCACCCCCGTTTCAACAGGGACGTGTTGAGATGAACGTATTTCCGTGGTAGAATGATAGATGCAGTCGGTTTGGTTTAGGAGGGGGCATGGATGAGTTCAAGAAAGACCTTCGCCCCTTAGTCTCTTCATTTTATCGCCAAATAATCCTTTTTCAGTCTTATTACCGAGTTTGGTGATTTTTCACTGCCTTCACGGTAGACGACTCCTTTTTCTATGAGAGGGTTCAATATCTCTACCAAAAAGCTACTTCTGCTCTTGAATCGTGTCACTGCTTGGAGGTCTTTCACAGGCTTAGGAGATTCCTTCAACAGTTCAATCACCTTTTCCGTATCTGTCAATTCCTCGGAAGGCAGTCCTTCCTGAAAAAGAAGATCGAACAAACGTAAATTCAAAAACCCGGGACGTATTAATACCCCCGGTTGTTTTTCCTCTCCATACCCTTCGTAACTGCTAACCATGGTCTGAAAGCCGGTTCCCCCTCGTTCCATCAAGTTTGCGACATCCAAGCATGCGGCAATAATTGTATTCCTACGAACAGAGGGAATTGAGCCTAGAGGATATTCTTCATAACTCTTTGGCAACAACCATGATCCCGGCGAAACAATATCAATTCTGTCACTAAATATGTCTACATCTATCTGTGTACCGGCAATGGAGTAATCTCTATGCGCAATGGCGTTCACCAATGCCTCGCGTATGGCTTCTTTTGGATATGAACGAATTGCTTCACGACCGCCATGTTGTGTTTTTCTCCATCCCGTTTTTGTGTTTCGTTCAATAAAATTAAGCGTTTTCTTAAAAACATCGGACAATGCACCTTTAAATCTCCCACTGTCGAGTACATCTCCGGTTTTTGTTTTACCTCTCCACAAGCGGCAGCAGATTAACGTATCATCGCCGTCATATCCATCTTTGAACATCAGGAAGCCTGTTTTTACATATCCATCCTTGGAAACAATCTCTTCGTTTTGCAATACCTTTACCGTTGGCGCCGACGAATCTTCTCTATACTCCCGACATAATGCTATGTAGCTCGTCCATTCTGATTCCGCATAAAGGACTTCACTTGTTTCGTTGTCCACACCGAATTTTCTTTTTGACAGAGAAATAATATCCTCCGGTGTGGCGGGAGTTGAATTTCCATCACCTTTTATAAATACAGTCTCATGAAAATCACCTCCACGATATCTGACAATGGATTCCGATGGAGCAATGATTATTGCAAGAACAAATCGTTCAGCATTCGCATCAACGCTTCGGATCATATAACGTAACTTTGCATGAGGGAAAATATGTCGGTCATTGATTTGAGCAACAAGGTTTTTTGTTCTGTCAGCTTCATCCAAATCAATTCCAAAGGCTTCTCTGTCGTTAGAAACGCCCACAAACAACATGCCTCCTCCGGTACTATTTGCAAAGCCTACAATCGTTTTGGCCCACTTCACTGGATTTTCCGAATTTAGTACCGCCTTGAATTCGCATGCTATATCTTCCGTTATTACATCAGAAAACAATTCTGTTATCTTCATCAAAGCACTCTCCTCTTGCTGTTGTGCTATCATGATTATACTAGACATTGCCCGACATTGCGATAACATTACGGAACATTACGATAACATTACGAAAACATTACGATGATAGTGCCCGATGTTCCGAACGATCGGGTATTTCGGCTTGTTTCTGGCAAGGCCGTACATGCCAGCGTCGTCTTCTTTCCCAATTAGTGGTTCCTGAGAGGCTATTTCAAAATGGTCTCCGAAGAGCAAAGGCTTTCACAAGAATAGCATCTCTGCTTCTCAATAATATAGGTGGAATGCAATCTGTATTTTTTGTAAAATATTACTGATAAGATAATAAACTCAGTTATAATTAAAGAGGTCATATACATGCGAATCCAATTTACAGTAACCGATGATGAACTAAAGCAATTGACTAAAAAAGCTATAGAGGGCAATTATCCCAGTGTCAGTGAATATTGCAAGTGTAGTAGCTTAAATGAAAATACAGGCTATGCCGACCTGTATAAAAAGCTCTTAGAAAAAATAGAGAAATTACCTAAAAACAGTGAATTTGTCTTACGAGATATCATCTCAACCCCACCGGCGTTGATTGGTAGATGGTTTTATGAGAATGTCAAAAATGGATTGGTTAAAGATGTCGAACACATAGGAAAAGACGAAGGTGGAGTAGAAAAATATAGAACGTTATGGGAGATTTGACTATGGAAAATAATTTTTATAACGAGATAAAAAGCATATTGGTAAATGCAAGAAACAAAGTTATACCACAGCTAACGTTGCTATGGTTGAGGCATATTGGAATATAGGCAAAAAATCATCGAGGAATAGGGGGCAAGGATACCGCAGAATACGGGCAAGGGTTAATTATAGAATTATCGAAGCAAATGACCAAGGACTTCGGTAAGGGATTTACAGTTGCTAACATAAAAAACATGCGTCAATTTTATCTAACATTCCCAAATGGCTACGCACTGCGTAGCGAATTAAGCTGGACGCATTATCGCAGTTTGATGCGTGTTGAAAATGAAACACCGGAAGACGTCAT
>JAAYQW010000078.1 GCA_012519115.1 Spirochaetales bacterium | reverse complement strand
ATGCCGCCTACGCGGTATTCCAGTGCGGCTATACCGCCGGTTGGGGTGCCGACGGCGATCACCTGAAGAAAGAAGAAGAGGTCAAGGCCGCCCTTCAGTGCGGTGCCACGATGATCACCCTCGACTCTTCGGAGATGATCGACAACACCATTGCCGGGCTCAATGAAAAGGAGTTGCTCGTTCGATACGAGCAAGTCGATGAAAAGACGCGATCGTTCTATGAAGACCTCTACAAAGAGCGAACATTCACATTCGGAAAACTCAACCTCACTCTCGATACCGTTTCGTTGATGAAGGATATCCTCATCTACGGCAAAGCACTGGATTACATCCAAAAGATCTGGGAAACCTTTCCCGCTTTCAAAGCGGATGAATCGTTTCTGGAAGTATCAGTCGATGAGACCGCGACCCCGACCGACCCCAAAAGCCACCTCTTCATCGCTCTTGAATTGAAGCGGCGCGGGGTTCACTTGAAGACCCTCGCCCCGCGCTTCGCGGGTGAGTTCCAGAAAGGAATCGATTACATCGGAGATCTCAAGCAATTCGAGCAGGAGCTCATCATCCACGAAACGATCGCGCTCGCGCATGATTACCGCCTCTCGGTTCACTCCGGCAGCGACAAGTTCTCGATCTTCCCGCTTCTTGCGAAGCACATCGGTCGGCCTTTTCATGTAAAAACCGCCGGAACGAACTGGCTGGAAGCGATGCACGTAGTGGCATTGACCGATCCTTCGCTCTATCGACGGATGCATGCCCACGCCCTTGCCCGCTTCAAGGCGGCGACCGCGTTCTACGTGGTAACGACCGATCTGAGTAAGATCAAACCGCTTGATAAGGTATCTGATGAACGGCTCGGCGATTACCTGAAGGACAACAACGCCCGACAGCTGCTCCACATTACCTACGGATATCTGCTTCAGGACAAGGATGAACAGGGGGCATACCTCTTCCGCGATGAGTTCTTCGCTCTTCTCGCCAAAGAAGAGGAACTCTACCGGGATCTTCTTGCCAAACATATCGGCAAGCACTTTGAGCTTTTGGGCTGGAAGAAGTGATCTTCTGAGGAAAAGGATGAAGGCGGCCGATCGGCCGCCTTCTTGTTTATTACGTATGTTTTATGCTCTTCTTTTCCTGATGATCACACATTGTAGATATGCTTCAGTTCATCAAAGAGTCCGGCGATATCCGCTTTGCACTTGCCGCAGGTGGATCCGTATTTGGTGATCTCCTGAAGTTCTTCAAGGGTGGTGGCCTGTTTCGTCTTCACCAGATTCTCGATCTGGACATCGGTGATGTTGTGACACTCGCACACGATCTTCGCGATCGTATGCCGGTACGGATTGGGCAAGCCGTTCTTTTCCAGGTAATCATCGATCGCGGCCCGAAGACCCTTGTCACCAAGAACCGAGCAGTGGAACTTGTGCTCTGGCAGGCCTCCAAGGGCTTCGGTGATTGCTTCCGGTGCAAGGTGGTAGGCATCTTCAAGCGTGAGACCGATGGCCATCTCGCTCAGCATCGAAGTCGATGCGATTGCCGAGGCGCACCCGTAGGTAAGCCAGCGAATCGCTTTGATCCTGTCGTTTTCCACCTGAATCATGACGCGCATCTGATCGCCGCAGGCGAGCGAACCGACATCTCCGACTCCATCCGGAACAAAGTTCTCTTTCTCATCCCACGTATTTCGCGGGTTCATGAAGTGATCTTTTACAGCAGGACTATATACCCATTGAGCCATGAAGTTACTCATAACGCAGACATCTCCCTGAGCCGCTTGATAATCGGAGGCAGCTTCTCCAGAACATAGGCAACATCATCTTCGGTATTGTAGCGTCCGAAGCTGAAACGAATCGATCCATGGGCCAACTCGATGTCGACCCCGCTTGAAAGCAATACATATGAGGGCTCCAGTGAGCCGGAGGCGCAGGCGCTTCCGGTGGAAACCTGGATTCCTTCCAAATCAAGGTAGAGCAAGATGCTCTCGCCTTCGGCATGGGGGAAAGACACATCCAACGTTCCCGGCAAGCAGTGCTCCTGATTCCCGTTGATCACGACATTCGGAATCTTTTCGACAATCCCCTTTCGGAGCATTTCGCGCATCTTCCAAAGTCGCCGCTCTTCATCCTTCTGATCCCGCTTGGCGATCTTGGCGGCGGCTCCCATTCCGATGATCGCCACAGTGTTGTACGTTCCGGCTCTTCGACCCGCTTCCTGGTGTCCGCCGTGGATATAGGGGGCATAGGGTACGCCCTTTGCGACTGCGAGCACCCCGATTCCCTTCGGACCGTAGAACTTATGGGCTGAGAGGGAAAGGTAATCCAGTCCAAGCTCTCTCATCGACACCTCGACTTTTCCGATCGCCTGCGTCGCATCGCTGTGCACGTAAGCTCCGACGCTGTGGGCCATCTCTACGATCTCTTTGATCGGTTGAATCGTGCCGATTTCATTGTTTCCGAACATCACCGATACCAAAGCGACATCCTCTGCGAGGAGTTCCTTCAACGCATCGAGGCGAACCCGGCCGGTGTTGTCCACCGGGCACAGATCGATCTTGTACCCTCGACCGCGGAGATAGGCAACCATCTCGATGATCGAGGGGTGCTCGATCGCGGTGGTGACGATCCGGTTTCGTTTTGACCCGAGGTCGATCTGTTCGCGGAAAATATTGAATACCGTGTTATTCGCCTCGCTCGCTCCGCTGGTGAAGACGATCGATCCGCTTGGAGCACCGATCAGGTCGGCGACGGCTAATCGCGCCTCCTCGATCTTGAAAGCGGCGTCGCGCCCGAAGGCATGCATGCTGGATGCGTTGCCATAGAACGCTAACGCTTCATTCATTGAATCGATCACATCTTCATGGATTGGAGTCGTGGCGTTGTTGTCTAAATATACAAATTTCATACTCATCCTCTTACTCAACGTTTACGCCCGTCATCGGGCACCGACCTATCAACCGAAAGCTGAGTAGAGAGAGTTCTCCCCGTCCTCGGCGGGACAAGTTTTTGTGTGGATGAGGCGCAGGTAGCGCTTGCGGGTGAAACGGATTCGGCCGGCTCGCGCCCACTGGGCATACGCACAGGTTTCGGGAATATACGAGGCGAACATCGCCCGCCATACCGTCATCTTCAGACAACGTCTGCATTCGACGAAGCGCTCCGCATAGACCGTACACTGTCTGCTCTTCGGATCATAGAATTCACACCAGGAATCCAGATCGATCACCAGCGTGTTTCCTCTGATGACTTTTTCATGACAGCACAGTCCGCACCGTAAGCACTTGCTCTCCCACTTCGCACCCATCATCCACCTCCCAGGGAGGCAAGCTTGGTTTGAACAGCGGAATTAATCGAGGGAAGGACATCGAGGGCGGTTACACTGATATACCCGTCCTTGACCGTTTGGAAGTCACTTTCCTGGGTGGAGCACCGCTGCGTTGGACCTGCCCCACCTTTGAGCTTGAGGATCACCGAGGTGCCGAAGTGGACCGAGGAAGGATCGACGACGCGAACCTCCTCGCTCTTCTTCGTCGCGACCGCATCATGGTAGTCAAGGTACGCAAGATTAGACGGTCTGACTTTCCCGTTCGGACGCGGAGGCACGTTGATGCTGATGATTGTCGATTCATCGACGAGATTCATGAAAAATGAAAGATTGTCACGGACAAACACGGAACTCTCGGTGAATGCGAATTTGCCGTTCTCATCCTTTGATGCGCTGATCGCGATCGCCTTCATTCCATTGATCGCCGCTTCGCGGGCGGCGGCGACCGTACCGGAGTAGAGAACGTCGGTGGATATATTGTAGCCATGATTGATTCCGCTGATCACCACATCGGGTTTTTCGCCAAAGAGACCGACGCGCGAAGCGTAAAGAATGCAATCGGCAGGCGTTCCGCTGCAGTGGTAACGGTTCGGCTCATACTCGGTGATCGTGATATCACCGCGCAGGGTCATCGCATGGCTGGAAGCGCTCCGTTCGAGGGTGGGAGCACAAATCCAGATCTCGTGACCGGCGGCCGCCAAAACATCCGCAAGGGTATTCAATCCCTCGCTTTTATACCCATCGTCATTTGTCAAAAGTATCTTCATCAAGCGTTAATCGTCCGGGAACACAACTTTCGCCGGTTCGTTCGCCCCATAGATATACCACCGAGGCTTGAATCCGAAGATGTGTTCATATTCCTCCAGACGGTCAATATAGCTTGGAAGGGCCTCCTTGCTCAAGAGGACCATAATGTTGCCGGCAAAGCCGT
>JAAYQW010000077.1 GCA_012519115.1 Spirochaetales bacterium | reverse complement strand
TATAGAATGTCAGCATTGTAACACACTCCGGCATTCTTTACATAAGGAAAGAGGTGTTTTTGAAAGGATTTTGCCATTATCCATTGAAACCGCTAACGGAACGTATGGAAAGGACCCTATTTACCATTATGACGATCATGGACACTAGCCTAACTATCAGATACAGTGGAAACTACCGATATGAAAAGATTAAGAACCGTTTTGCTTGTATTGTTGTTCCCTGCTCTTTTGTGGGCTTATTCGCCCAAGATGATTCCCCTGCAGTCACCGGTATACGATGCCATCGAGATCCTGTACCGGCTCAATGGAAGGATACCCAACGCGACGGCCAGACCATGGAGTGAATACGAGGCGGCCCGGATTATCGAGAATGTATCCGCCTCTTCTTTGACCGAGCAACTTCAGGCATCCGCTTTGGATCTCTTGGATAGCGGACTCAAGAAGAAGTCCGAGCGTTTTTCTTATCGCTTTTTGACTCAAGCCGCTGTCGAATTGTACGGACACACCAATTCCGACTCCTTCGTCACCACCTACGATTGGGTATACGGCGTAGACGATCGCAAACCGATGCTGGATGTGGGACTGGAACTCCTGTTTGACGACTACCTCTATGTCCGAAGCGGCATCGAGGTCGGTTTTTCCATGTCCAGCGATGATGACACCATGGGCATCTTTGACAAAGGAGTCGGGGCATTGCTCGATCCAGGAGACGGGGGAGATCAGAAAGTCGCCTATTACTTCCAGAAACCCTTCCACGCCAATTTCATCCAGTCCGATCAACGGATGTTCTCCGAGTGGCCTTCCCATACCCAGCTCGCCTTCGGCGGTCCCTGGTGGTCGATCGTAACCGGGCGGAGCAGGATCAGCTGGGGGGACGGGAAAAGCGGCACTCTGATTGTCGGTTCCCATATCCGGGACAACAACCATCTCTCGATCTCATTTTTCAGCAAAGAAGCGAAAATGCAATTGTTGTACATTTTCCTGCCGAACCCGCTCAAAGAAGATGATCAGCGGGTATTCCTTGCCCATCGGCTTGAAGGAAACCTGACCCCCTATCTTCATATCGCCGTGTCTGAAAACGTGATGTATAAAGGGCCGTCGCTTCAACTTTCCTATCTCGATCCCGGATATTTTTATCACAATCTCCAAAATGCGAGCAAACTGAACGCCATCGCCAGTTTAGAGCTGAATCTCGCTATCGCGAAAGGCCTCTCGCTGCATACCGAATTCGCCATGGACCAATTCCAGCTGCCCAGTGAATCCGACCGCGAAGCGAATGCCATGGCGTTCCTTGGGCGAATCGCCTACTCATGGAAAGCTTCCAAAGGATACTTCACCGCAGGTCTGGAATATGCGTATACCGATCCCTGCATCTACCGGAGAAACGCAGTCGATTTTCTGGTTATCCGTGGTTTGAACAACAATGGTTCACCATACATAGTCGATTATCTTGGATATCAATATGGATCCGACAGCCAGGTCATCGAGACGAGGCTCGCCTATCGAACGTTCAAGGATTTCTCTTTTGATTTCTCCGCCACGTTCCAACGACAGGGTTCCGTATCGCTCTTCGAGCCCCACTCGAAATCGGGAGACAATGCGGATTCGCCCAATATCTGGGGACCGTCGCCTTCAGGGAACAGGATAGCTGAAACGCTGATTCTTACCCTCAAAGGATCCTGGGATCCGGAATTCTGCAACATATCGATGTCGCTCTTCGCCCAGACCAGCTGGATCGGCAAAAGAATCCACCAAGTTGATACCAATACCTACAGCAACCAGGACCATGATCTGCAGTTCGTCTTGGGTACGACTATTTCGTTTTAACCAAAAGGAAGATTCTCCAATATCGTAAATCAAGGAAGTTGATCGTATTCTCGAGGAGTATCGCGAGCAGTATTCGAAACGACAGGGCGCGGAGCAGGTCCTGCGAATCAAGGAACTGGTTGCGGAACACCTCCGGGACAAGAATCTCAGCGCGAAGTTCATCGCCGACGAGATTGATCTTTCTCTTGGGTATACGTGGAACTTGTTCAAGACCATCGAGGGAGTCCGGGATTCTCCAACACCTCGTATTTCTGCACCTATTCCAAGAAGCAGACGGGAGAAAGTCCCCTTCTGAATACCGAAGCGAGCAGAGGAAGGCATAGCAATCTTGAATAATAAGTAATTGTTCAATATGTGCCGCAAAGAGGTCGATTTCTTACTTCATTTTTCAATCCATGATGTTTATACTGTTTATACGGAGAACATATGAGTACGGAATTAAGAATCAGAAAATGGGGCAACGCCCACGGAATCCTCATCAACCGGAAGGCGATGAGGACTATGAAGGCTTCGGAAGGTGACAAGTACAGAATCACCGCGGTCACGGGCGATAAAGTCGTCCTGGAGCGCATCAACACTCCGCCTAAGCAACTTATGGCAGCGGGCATTTTGCGACAATACGCCGACGAGAACCTGAGAAAGAAGGAGAAAGAAGCGTTCGGACGCGCGATGAAGGAAAAGTATGGCAACGCTCATTGATACGAACATCATTCTCAGGTATCTGCTCGCCGATGATCAGGAAATGTATGAACAAGCGGTCGCAGTAATCCGGGACGGCGCGTACGCCCTGCCGGAATCGATTGTCGAGGTAGTTTATGTACTCACAGAAGTCTACAGTCTTGATCGGGAACGAATCGCCCAATCCGTGAATTATGTACTCCAAGATATACGGACGGATCGCCGCGAGGAGATTCTAGAAGCCATCGAAACCTTCCGTACATCGAATCTTGATTATGTGGACTGCCTGTACGCAGCCATAGCCACGTCGGGATTCTGTGACTTCATGACTTTCGACAAAAAACTCATGGCGTATATCAAGAAAAGGAAAAATTCCGACGCATAAGGCGTCCAAACGCCATCAATCGTAGGAAATCCCTTCACTTTGAGAAACAAAAAATGGCATCCCCCCAGCCAAATGCATCAGCCATGAGGAATGCCATCAAATCGGGCAGAGAGGATTTGAACCTCCGACCCCTTGGTCCCGAACCAAGTGCGCTAGCCCCTGCGCTACTGCCCGAGGCAACCAGCTAGGGGGTAATATATCTGCTTCTCTCTTTTTGTGTCAAGGTAAGACATTCGATTGACACCGCATGCACTAAATGATACTTTTCTTGACAGTGTCCGTATTGCGGAGACGCGATGTCAGAAAGAGGTCAATGATGTCCGGTAACGACAAAAACGATGTAAAGCAGAAAAAAGTTCTTTCCTTCAAGGGCGGAAAGAAACAGAAAGAGAGCAAAGCAAAAGCAAAGCCTCGAGTAACTATTGGGTGGATTCTGGGAATGGCGGTTCTTCTTATCATCGGAGCCTCCTTTATCATAGGCCCTACTCTTGGAGCGGTGCTCGGAAAGCGCAACCAAGGCAACCTCGTCTTTGGGACCTACGGGAAAGAAAATATCAATTATGCCTATAACAACTACTTCTACGATCAGGTGCAGCGCTATGCCGATCAGTTCAAGGGCAGCCAGAGCGATCCTACCCAGACCCTCTATCAGATCTGGAAGAGCGCCTACGACTCGACCGTAGTCTACACTGCAGTGGGCCAGCTCGCCGATCAAGCGGGAATCAAGGTCAACAGTGACGTGCTGAACAGGGCGATCATCGACAGCGGCGTGTATCACAAAGACGGCAAGTTCGATGTCGATACCTATCAGAAAGCCACTGCCGAGCGCAAGAATGCGATCGAATCCTCGATTCGCCGCAATCTCCCCTACCAGATGGTGATGACGGATGTCGGCAGCGTGCTCGCTTCCGAAGCGGAACGGGAATACGTCGGAGCGATGGCCTCCAAGGTTCGGGATTTCTCCTACCTTCTCTTCGATTCCTCCCTCTACCCGGATAGAGAAGCGATCGCCTATGCATTGGAGCATAAGCAGCTCTTTGAAAACATCGAACTTTCAATCATCAGCCTCGGTTCATTGGAAGATGCCGAAGAGGTCGCTTCCTCACTGCAAAGCGGTCTCTACACCTTTGAAGAAGCCGCCCGCGAGCATAGTCTTGATATGTACGCTCAGGCTGACGGGCATGTCGGAACGGTTCCCTTCTTCGCCATCAAGCCGAACTTCCGCTACGAAGATGAAGCGGCCGCCCTGCTGGGTGCCGACTCCGGCTCAATCGTCGGACCGTTTGAAACCAACGGCGGATGGGCGGTCTATCATGTGACCACTAGAGCGAAAGAAGCGGACGTTGCCGATGAAAATACACTCAGACTCGTCAAAGCATATATCGGCAGCAACGATGAAGAGTTGATGGACAGTTATTTGAACAACCTTGTAATCGAGGTTTCCGAGTATGCAAAAGAAACCAGCCTGGAAGATGCGGCGCTTGAATACGACCTTGATCTCGTCAAGGTCATGCCGACCGGTTACAACGTCGGAAACTCCTCATTCTTGAACAACTTCTCCTATACCGACCCCACCGGGATGCTTGCTTCATACGCGACAGCCGAAGTCCAAGCGGAGCTGTTCACCTCCGCCGAGCACACCCTGCTCGAGCCGATGAAAACCGGAGGAGCGTATCTCTTGATCGAAGTCGGTGAAGATTCCACCGATGAAGGAATGGGGAGTTACACAATGATGTTCTACGACTATCTTGCCGGAAGCCAGAGCCAGGAAAACCTTGCCCAGACTCTCTATGCTTCCGATCTCCACAAGGACAACTTCCTGACAACGTTCTTGCGAGTCGTTCTGGGTCAATAAATTGATGCAAGCCGGCCTTCGGGCCGGTTTTTCATAGCTCATCGCTTTTGGATATGCTACGATGGGGCTATGCAGCACGAAGTAACGAACATTCAACCCCTTTTAGGTAAAAACGGCAGGATCATCGAGGAAGGCTGGGCCCGTCATCCCCTCTGGACGTACAATCGAGCCATGGTCAAAGGCAGTGCGTTCAGAATCAAAGAGTGGGAGTATTATGCGATCATCAACCAAGACGAACAATGGGCGACCGCAGTAACGTTCAGCGATCTTGGATACGCCGGAATGTTTGCGATCGCATATATCGACCTCAACACCGGTCGGGTCAGCCAAACCGATGCAATCGCCCCGCTCACGTTGGGGAAGTTGCGTCTACCGGCAACTTCGACGGAAGACCACGAACTCTCGTGGGCAAACAAGCACCTTCGCATCGCCCTCGTCAAACGAGGAGAAGAGCGCCACATCATGTACGCGTGCCCCTCCTTGGATTTAGGCGATGGTGTCGTCGGCCTTGATGTCGATATCACCCTGAAGCAACCCTCCGCCCTCGAGTCGATGACGATCGCCACAAGCTGGGAGAAGAAGCGGACATGCTTCTACCACAATGAAAAGGTGAACTGCCTCGGAGCAATAGGAACAATTCGTCGGGGAACGAATCAACAACGGCTTCCTTTAGGCTCAACGTTCGGAGTCTTGGATTGGGGCAGAGGTAAATGGACATACAAGAACACCTGGTATTGGGCGAGCTGCAGCGGTCTCGTCGAACAAGTCCCCTTTGGACTCAATCTTGGCTATGGATTCACCGATCGGAGCGTAGCGAGCGAGAATGTGATCATCTACGACTCGGTGGTGCACAAGCTTCATGAGGTGATGTTCGAGTACAGCTCATATCTCGAAGAGTGGACGATGAAAGACAATGAGGGACGCTTGGATCTTGTCTTCAAACCAATCACCGACCGCTCTTCGAACTTCAATCTGTTTTTGATCTCCAGCAAGCAGCACCAGGTTTTCGGTTCTTTCAGCGGAACCTGCATATTGGACAACGGACAAACCATCGTGGTGAACAACATCCTCGGATTTGCCGAAGAAGTCGCCAATCGATGGTAGCAGCTGTCTTGTAAGTGTTACCTCCTTCCTATACACTCATCCCGTCGTCTATACACACTGGAGCTTCATGATCAATACACCAACCTTCGCGGACCTCGGCCTGTCCGCTCAAACAATCAAGGCGATTGAACGCAAAGGGTTTACCCAACCGACCGGC
>JAAYQW010000076.1 GCA_012519115.1 Spirochaetales bacterium | reverse complement strand
TTTTAGGGTGCCGAAGCCGTTTTTCATAGCATTGGCACCCTACTTTTATCTCCCGGGTATGCCTGTAAAGCGGTCCTGTGTGCGAGAACGCCTACTATTTTCGTTGCCTTGTCATATGTTTTTTAAACAAAAAGCATAACTAATTCTTTAATTTGAAATATTATACGTTTATTACAAAAACATTTCATCTGTTTATATTGATTTTTACGGAAACCATATTGACATAAGTTTCACATTTCAGTACCATACGGATGAGCCTCAGGAAAAGGGCTCATCGAATACTTGCACAGGAGCTCGGCTCCTTTCGGAGAACTGCATGAAGAAGCTTATCACCCTCTTGATCGTCCTCGCCCTCGCAACCGGCGGTGTTTTTGCCGCCGAAGCTTCCTTCGATATCACCACGACCGTTGCACCGATCAACGGAATGAAAATCACCACTGCGAAGTTTACCGGCTCCACTCTGGAAGCCTTGAACAATGCATCCGGAGTTTCCTCTTATACCGTAACCAAGTCAGGGTATCAGTCGAATTTTTCCGGTTGGATCTCCGTGGTCAGCAACAACCGCGAGGGCTACAAGGTTACGATGAGCGCTACCGCGATGACCAGTACGGTAGGAACCACCACCAGCTACATCAACTACACCGTGTTTTTTGGTACGCAATTAACATTTACCACCAATGGCGCAGCACAGGTTTCACCTATCACCGTTCTTGAAAAATCTTCCTTGACTTCCCTATCGGGCAATTCAAGAGAAATTGGTTTGGATATTGACCCCACCTCGTTCAACAACGCAGTGGAAGGTCAATACACCGGAACGGTAACCTTTACCTTTCAAGCCAACTAAGCACTATAAACCTTGTCTGTCCCGGCTGCCCGAAACGGGCAGCCTTTTTACTGTGCATTTCCTTATCAGCTGTTACTCTTTTGCACACCTGAGATCGATTCACTTTGTACTGAAAGAAGAGAAAGAAGAGCGTCCGGCAAAGAATTCCTGGTTTGGCATAGTAGTTGCAGGGCTGTTGGTGAACACAGTTTTTAGAACCTCCTTAATGTGTGATTCCTTAGGTGCCAGTGAGATTTTTCCACCCCAACTCCTCACTGGCACCATCTTTATGCGTCTGTGCGGTTCTGGTATAGTGGACGTATGGCGAAATCACGGCGCAACACTGCTGATTCCTATACTCTTCGGGCCCGCAAAGAGGGCTATCCCGCTCGAAGCGTGTACAAGCTGGAAGAGATTCAGAAGCAGTTTGCGATCATAAAAAAGGGCGATACGGTCTTGGATGTCGGTGCCGCCCCGGGTTCATGGACCCTCTTTACCAATAATGTCCTGCTCAAAGGAGTGGGAAAGATCGTCGCGGTTGACTTGAATCCGTTGAGCATCAACCCGATTCCCCATACCGTCATCTCCTATGTCGGTGACGCGTTCGGAAACGAGATCAGACCGAAACTCATCGAACATGGACCGTATGATGCGATCATCAGCGATGCAGCTCCGCTGACGACGGGAAACCGTGGTGTTGATACCGCCCGCAGCGAGCATCTCGCCGAACAGGTGATTCTCCTGGGAGCCGAACACCTCAAAACGGGAGGGAACCTCGTGGTCAAGCTCTTTCAAGGCGGAGGGGAACAGGAGCTGATGAAGCAGCTCAGAACCCTCTTCACCCGGGCCAAGATCGTAAAGCCCAAAGCATGTCGCGATGATTCCTTTGAGGTCTACTTGGTGGGAGTCGGCAGGAAAGAAGGAGAGCAAGTATGAAGATAACGGTAATCGACGGCCAGGGCGGCAGCCTCGGCAAAGCACTGGTGGCGGCGATCAAGAAGCGATTCCCTCATGAAGAGGTCTTTGCGATTGGAACCAACGCGCTTGCTGCCAGCGCGATGCTCACAAGCGGTGCGGATGCCGCGGCAAGCGGAGAAAATCCGGTGTTGGTGGCATGCCGAAAGAGCGAGGTGATCATCGGGCCGATCGGGCTTCTCGCCGCCGATTCGCTTCATGGGGAGATTACCCCGGCGATGGCAGTCGCGATCGGACAAAGCTCCGCCCACAAAATCCTTCTTCCCATCACCAAATGCAATATCTCGATCGTCGGCAAGCAGGGGCTTTCCACCAAGGAGATGATCGAGGGAGCGATCGACGAGCTCGCATCGTACTTGATTGACCGTTCCGTCTAAGAAGGCTACACTCGAATCAACCGCTCCATGAAGGGGCACCGAAAAGCCATGAAGGTAAAGAATGACGACTCTTTCTTTGCGTTCATGGCTTTTTCTTTGGAGGATCATGTGTCTCGATATCAGCAGCCCCTTGAAGAAGGCCTCTCGTTGTGCGTGTACAATGGGGAGGATCTCATCTTCACCCATCAAGGCCACTGGCTTCATCCCCTCTTCGCGCTTGAGGAATTCCTCCAGACGTATGAAGGTCCCAAGGATCTTCTTTCCGTCCACGACAGTGCCGCAGGAAAAGCGGCTGCGGTTCTTCAGAGGCGGTTTGGTGTACGCCGCGCCCACATCGATTTGGTGAGCGAGCCGGCCGTTGAGTACTATCAAGCGAAAGGAATCGAAATCTCCTGGGAAAAGAAGATTGAACGGCTGGCGTGTCAAACCGAGAATCTGCTTAAAGAGATCGATGATGAGGATGAGATCTACCGAATTCTGAAACGGCGAGCGAAACTGGTTCAAGGCGTCAGCGTCGAAGTAACCGGACTGAGCTTCGCCTATCCGAACAGCGAACCGTTGTTCGAGAATCTGCACTTTTCACTTCCCGAAGGAGGCCGCCTGATCATCCAGGGGGATAACGGGATGGGAAAAACCACCCTGATCAATCTGCTTCTCGGCAGGTTGATCCCCGCTTCCGGAACGATCAGGATCGACGACAGGGAGCCAAACGATCTTCCGCCCCGGACGATCGGATACATCAAGCAACAGCAGACCCAAGAGCAATTTCCCGTCTCCGCACACGAGGTCGTCGCGATGGCTGTCGACCCGAACCTCCCTAGGGAACGACAAGCGTGGGAAATCGACACTGCGCTCCGGAGAACCGCTTCGGCTCATCTGAGTTCTCGGAACTTCTTCAGCCTGAGCGGCGGCGAACGGCAGCGCGTCTCATTGGCCCGGACCCTTTGCCAAAAAGCCCGCCTTCTTCTGTTGGACGAACCCACCTCATTTTTGGATGCGAAAAGCCGGACTACGCTGGTTGGCCTGCTCCACTCCCTCACGTTGGCGGAGATGCCGACGATTATCGTCGTTACTCATGACAAAGAGCTGGAAGAAGAGCTGGGATGGCAGATTCTGCGTCTGGGAGACGATCATGAATGACTTCCTCTTTGCCCTAACTCTCGCCCCGGTAGCCCGCGGACTCCTGGCGATGGCGATTGCCGGCCTCGCGTTTCCCGCTACCGGAGTCATGGTCCTTCGGCTCAACCTTATTCCGATGCGCTATATGTTGATGCACGGCGTCATCCTTGCCGGAGCGATCTCGTTGGCGTTGAATGTGAACACCTTGGCTATCAGCGTGGTGCTGAACCTCATCCTAGTGCTTTTGATGCTCAAGCTCACCAAAGACACCCGCTTCGGGTTCGGTCTTTCCAGTGCGACGGCGATGGTCTTCACGATGGCCGCCGCATCGCTGGTGATGCACATCTGGGATGTGCCGGCAAAAGACACCCTCCAGCTTCTTTGGGGCTCGCCGTTCGCTCTTGCGTGGACTGATATCGCCGCCTTGGTCGCCCTCGCGATCGTCATCGTCCTCTACATATTCATGAGCTTTCGTACGATCAGCGCGATCTTCTTCGATCAGGAGATCGCCTCCTCGCTGGGAATGCGAGTCCGTTTCCACCACACCTTCATGGTGACGCTCATCGCCCTCGTCATCGCCTTGGCGATGAAGCTCCTCGGAGCGCTCTTGATTGATGCGTTGTTGATTCTTCCTGTTCTTGTCGCCTCCAAGCGAAGCGAATCGTTGAAGCAGCTTATGGTTTCAGCGTGCATCATCGGCCTGTTCGTTTCCACGTTCGGATACCTGTTGGCGATCTACACCGACATGCCCCCGAGCGGAACGATCGCCCTGCTGTCCGCCGTGATTTATCCGATACCGACCTTCAAAAAAAGGAGATGAATATGAAAAGAATCGTTGTTCTTGTTCTTGCAGCGCTTTTGAGTTTCACGCTCTTCGCTCAAGCTTTATCGGAAAAACCGGAATCCACGGTCGTCGCTTCGACTGCATGGACCGCGGCGTTTGCCGATATCGCCGGAGTCGATAATGTCGACTTCATCGCCCCGGCGACGATGACTCACCCCCCGGAGTACGAGATCACCATCAGCGACGTTCAAAAGATCAACAACGCCGAATACTTCCTCTATGCAGGATACGAGGTGATGATGAAGTCGATGGGAACGACGATCAAGAAAGATGAGTCGGCTCTCATCCACATCCAGACGAACAACTCGATTGAAAACGTCCG
>JAAYQW010000075.1 GCA_012519115.1 Spirochaetales bacterium | reverse complement strand
TGCAACGAATCGTTCCGCCTGCCGTTGTGCACCTTTGAAAGCGAAGCCAAGCGGGCTGAGCTGTATCGGGAATTGAACCACTTGGAGTCCCTGAAGATCATCGAGCGGAGGTAGGAATGGCAACGATCAATAGTGCATACAGGAAACTGGCAAGCGGATATCTCTTTCCGGAAATCAATCGAAGAGTCCGTTCTTGGCAGGAGCGAAACCCTGATAAGAAGGTGCTCCGGCTGGGAATCGGAAACACCACCGAGGCGCTTCCTCAGGCGATCTGCGAAGCGATGATCGAAAAAGTGGAAGAGCTGGGAAAGCGGGAGACCTACACCGGCTACGGAGACGAACAAGGCGACGGATATCTGCGGGCGGCGCTGGTCGAGTACTATAAGAAGGGCGGCGTCTCTTTGGAAATGGATGAAGTGTTCGTCAGCGACGGAGCGAAAAGCGATGCGGCGAATATCCAGACCCTCTTTTCCATCGATTCGGTCGTTGCTGTAGCCGATCCTGCGTATCCGGTCTACGTGGATTCCAACGTGGCAAGCGGTCGCTCGGAAGGATGGGATGAGAATCTGGGGATGTACAAGGATCTCGTCTATCTCTCCTGCACGGAAGAAAACGGGTTCATTCCGCCGCTTCCGTCTCAGAAGGTCGACCTGATCTATCTCTGCAACCCGAACAACCCCACCGGGGCGGTGATGAGCCATGAGCAGGTGAAACGGTTTATCGACTATGCTCGAAAAAACAAGAGCGTCATCATCTATGACAGCGCGTACAGCGAATATATCACCGAAGAGGGATATCCCCGTTCGATCTACGAGATCGAAGGAGCAAAGGAATGCGCGATCGAGATCTCCTCGTTCTCCAAGTTCTCCGGGTTCACCGGGGTTCGGCTCGGATGGACGGTAGTTCCCAGGAGCCTTGTCTGTGAGGACAGCAAACCCCGGGAGCTCAACAGGATGTGGAACCGCCGTCAGACCACGTTCTTCAACGGTGCGAGCAATATCGCCCAGAAGGGCGGCTATGCGGCGCTCAGCGGTGAAGGGTATGAGCAGAGTCGGGTTCTGGTGGCCTACTACCTTGAAAACGCCCGCCTGATTCGCGAGGGCTTGCAGCGAATCGGTCTTACCGTCTACGGCGGAATCAACAGTCCGTACATCTGGGCCAAGACACCGAACGGAATTGACAGCTGGACCTTTTTCGATCAGCTGCTCGATCAGTGCCATGTTGTGGTAACCCCCGGCGGCGGCTTTGGACCGGCAGGTAATCAATTTGTCCGGGTATCGGCGTACAACCACCGCGAAAACGTCGAAGAAGCGATGAAGATGATTCAGGAGAACTTGATGATATGAGCAAAAGGACCCTTCCGCTGGGCCACGGTGAGCTTCTCGAGCTTGCGATGGAGCTGCCGACCCCGTTCTATCTCTATGATGAGCAGGCGATCATCGATAACTATCGGGCGTTCAAGGAGCATTTTTCCTGGGCGCCGAACTTCAAGAACTACTTTGCGGTGAAAGCATGTCCCAATCCGACGATCATCAGCGCTTTGGCCAAAGAGGGGAGCGGGGTGGATTGCTCCAGTCTTCCCGAGCTCCTGCTCAGCGAAGCGGTCGGTCTCAAGGGTGACGATATCGTCTTCACATCCAACGACACCCCGGCCAACGAGTTCAAAAAGGCGTATGAGCTGGGGGCGATCATCAATCTGGATGATATCACCCACATACAATTCCTTGAGAACACGTTGGGCTTGTTCCCTGAAACGATCTGTTTCCGATACAATCCCGGTCCTGAGCGTACCGGCAATGCGATCATCGGCAACCCTGTCGAGGCGAAGTACGGAGTGACCTCCGCTCAGATCATCGATTGTTACAGGATCGCCAAGGAGAAGGGGACGAAGCGCTTCGGGCTGCACACGATGGTCGCTTCCAATGAATTGGATGGTACGTACATCGTCGAAACCGCCCGAATGCTCTTCGAACTCTGTGTTCGAATCCGGAAAGAAGCGGGCGTTGCGATTTCCTTCATCGATATGGGCGGAGGTATCGGGATTCCGTATCGTCCCGAGGATTCTCCGATGGATCTTGGCTTCGTTTCAAGGGAGATGAAGAAGCTCTATGACAAGATCATCGTTCCTTCCGGTCTCGATCCGCTCACCATCATCTTCGAGGTCGGACGGATGATCACGGGGCCTTACGGATATCTGGTCAGCAAGGTCTTGCACGTAACGGAAAAATATAAAGACTACGTCGGTCTCGATGCGTCGATGGCGGATCTGATGCGTCCGGCTCTGTACGGCTCCTACCACCACATCACCGTTCTCGGCAAGGATCGGGAAGAGCATGACCATATCTACGATGTCACCGGCTCGCTTTGCGAAAACAACGATAAATTCGCGATCGACCGACCCCTTCCGAAGGTTGAAGCGGGGGATGTCGTCGTGATCCATGATGCCGGTGCCCATGGTCATGCCATGGGGTTCAACTACAACGCAAAACTCCGCAGCGCGGAATATCTCCTGAAGAAAGACGGCTCGATCCGGTTGATTCGAAGAGCGCAAACATACGATGATTACGTAGCGACATTGCGCTTTGACGGCGCGCCGGTGAGGATTTGAGATGCATATCTTTTCCGTTAGGGTGTATTACAGCGATACCGACTGTGGCGGAATCGTCTACCACGCTCGGTATCTCGATTTTGCCGAGCATGCCCGGACCGAACTGTTCCGCGAGATTGCAGAGCGTCATGCATTCGACGGCAGTCAGTCTTCGATGCTGAATCTGTCGAAAACCGGCTTTGTGGTTAAATCGGTCACGATCGATTATCTGAAACCCGCCAAGCTGGACGATTTGCTTGAGGTGCGCACCGAGGTCGTCTCGATGAAGCGGTTTTCGATGACGCTCAAGCAGCAGGTATTCAAGGACGAGGATCTTCTCGCCGATCTATTGGTGAAAGTGGCGGCGATCCACTTGGAAACGCTCAAACCTCAGCCACTGGGCGATGATCTTCAAAAAGCGTTTTCAGGGGGATGATGTGGCAATTACCATCTATAAGGGAGCTGTTGAATTAAACCTCCCGATCGCGCTTGTTCCGCTCTGGGGGGAGTATCCGAACGTTGAAGGATCCCTGCGGCTGGGTATCCGGGATACGACCTTGCTGCTCCTCTTTAAAATGCGGTCGCCCCAGCTCTTGCGAATGGTGGACCGACACAATGGACCTGTGTACAGAGACAGCTGCGTGGAAGCGTTTTTGAAGCATGCGGAACGGGAGGAGTATCTGAATTTCGAGTTCAGCGCCTCGGGAAAGATTCTTGCTGCCAAGGGAAGAAGCCGCGAACAGCGGACATTCTTCGATCCCGATCTGATCGATACGATTCCCCGAAAGATAGAGATCCTTGAGAACACCAACCGCCAAAGTCGTTATGCGCTTTCCGCCGAACTCGATCTGAAAGCGTTCGGTCTTGTCGAGGAAGGAGAAGAGGTGAAGCTTTTGGGGAATTTCAACGCATGCGGCGACGGACACAAGGTTCCCTACTATCTGGCGGCGAACCCGATCGGAACCGTGAAGCCGGATTTTCATGCCCCCAACTTCTTTGTCCCCCTGATTATCGCCGAGCGTTGAACACTTCCACTCCTGTAAGCTCCGCTTCACCGAGAAGCTTGGTCAGGGCAAGGTGGGCGAGGTGTTGACCGAAGATCGCGGTGACGGTGGGAAGGGAGCCCAGAACATTGCGCCTTCGGCCCGTCGAGCTGATTCGCTCATTGAAATCGGCGTGTTCCTCCTCGGACGGGTCTTTGTAGGTGAAGCGTATTTCTTCCGCCGAGAAGATGACATCGATGCCCCGACCGACGCCCTTCCGCTTGAGGCGATAGCGCACTTGCTTGGCCAGCGGACACCCCCACGTATCCATCAGATCCGCCTTGCGCACCAAAAAGGGATCGCGTCGAAGGGCTGCGCCCATCGATGAAATCACCGGAACGTTCGCGTTGTACGCATACGCGAGCAGCGCGACTTTCGGACTGAGCGAATCGATCGCATCGATGACCAGATCCGTTTCTTTTCCTTCAAAAATGCGGTGAACCGATTCATTGTTCACAAAGAGAGGAAGCACCTCGACGTCACAGGATGGGTTGATCACTTTGACCCGTTCTTTCGCCGCGTGCGTTTTCTCGCTTCCAAGGGTATCGTAGGTCGCAAGAATCTGTCGGTTGAGGTTGGTGATCCCGATCGTGTCAAAATCCACGATTCGCACCTTTCCGACACCGCTTCGGACAAGCGACTCCAACGCCATGCCTCCCACCGCCCCGAGGCCGACCACGGTAACGGTCTTGGTGTGAAGAGAGCTGATGGCGGACTCGCCGAGAAGGCGGCTAATGCGCAAGAATTGTTCGTTTTTCATCATTGTTTCTCACCAATTGATCAAGACTCCATCCCGTCAAGTCGGCAAACCACCTCTGATGCGCCTGCCATGCCTCTTCATATCCGTCCTCCGTCGGCTTTTCATGATCGCTTTCAAGACCAAACGGGAATCGGGTGACTCGTTTTCCTTCTCCGCTCAGTTTCGCATTCTTCAACCTCGGTCCGTAGCTGAGGACGATGCCCAGGCGGGCGGATTCGCAGGCGAGTTCATAGCTGCCGCTAAAGGAGTGCCACAGAAGGCGGGGGAGCTTGTCCATGCTTCTTAAGATCGCCAGCAGCCGGCCTTCCCTTCGAACGCAGTGGAGCGTAACACTGCGGTCCAGTTCGACGGCGATCGTCAGGAGTTCTCTCAGAAATGCTTCTTGCCCGTCAGGGTCGGGAAATCTTCGATCAAGGCCGGCTTCACCGATCTGTAGATGTGGGTGGGCGGCGAGCAGAGCATAGATTTCTTGAACATCACGGAGCGGCTCCGATGGCAATAGCCCCACCGCCCCGTAGGGTGCCCGGATTACCGCTTTCCATTCTTCTTTTCTGCTTGTCGCATAGAAACAGTCATCCAATGGAGAGGAGGAAGTAAGGTGGCGGTGAAGGTCAAACATCCTATGCTCCGAGCATCAATGCAAAATATGTTACCACGATCGAGGAGAGAATCGGAAGAATCATTCCGCCTTTGAAGTAGGCGAGGATGAAGGAGGCGGAAATTCCGGCGAACCCGGCCCAGAGGTGAGGGGTATAATCGAGAAAAACTCCCGGAAAAATCAACGGTCCGAGGGCGGCGATCGGAAGAAGGCGGAGCATCCGCGAAAGAAGCGGCGGAAGCTTGTCCAAAAAGGAGACCCAATAGGGAATGACTCTGGGGATGAACGTTGCAAGGGCGGAGACGAGAATCGGAAGCACAAACGTTTTCATAGATCCTCCCGAATGATAAGCGAACCGATGAAGCTCGCAAGGAGCATCGAGATGACGAAAGACCAACCGATCTTTACTCCAAACAACAGCGTCAAGGCGGAGTGGGTTCCGGCCGAAATCGCGGCGATGAGAAGGACTCTGACTCCTTTTTGGCGAAACTCTTGAGCCAGAAGCGATGAGAACATCGCATAGATTGTTACCCCGACGGCGAGCTGAAGGGCAAGGGGGAGAACCAGGCCGACGAGAAAGCCCAACGCGGTTCCGCCGACCCATCCGGCGTAGGAGGTCAACTCCAGACCCGCCATGTATGAAGCGGGAAGCCTGTCGGGATTCATCAACGAGATGGCAAACACTTCATCGGTCGTTCCATGCGCTATGAGCGCCCGCTTTACCCCAGTGATTCCGTCTTCCAGACGTCGTGCGACCTCCGCACCCATGAAGGTATACCGAAGATTGATGAGCAGCACGCTGATGAAGAGTTCAGCCAGGAGGGCGCCCGAGCCGATCAGACTGGCTGCGAGGAATTGACCGCTTCCGGCAAAGTTGGTGACGGAGAAGAGTACCGCTTCCCAGAGACGCAGGCCGAGATTCTTTACCACGAGGCCAAACGCCATCGCGGTAGGAAAATACCCGACAAAGATCGGAAAACCGTCTTTACAGCCCGTGGAGAAGGTAAGATTGCGTTCGCTCATAAACGTGAGCGTAGTAAGTTAAAACCGTTTTGTCCAGTAATGGCAGTATGGGAGAGTTCCCTTTTTCCGGTAGTAGTCCTGATGATAGGATTCCGCCCGATAGAACGTCTTTTGAGGGAGCACCCGGGTTGCTGCCTTCATTCCGCCCGCTTCAAGGCTTTGAATCAACCGGACAGCGGTGTCGAACTGATCGCGGTTTCGATAAAAGATGACGGATTTGTATTGTTCGCCGATATCCGGTCCCTGTCCATCGATCTGACCGGGATCATGGATCTCCAGGAAATATTTCGTCAGTTCTTCATAGGCGATCTTCAAAGGATCGTACGAGACGAGGACGGTTTCATAATGACCGGTTTTCCCGGTCAGGACATCCTGATAGGCGGGATTGACCGTTGTCCCCCCGCTGTACCCGCTTTCCGCCTTCAACACCCCTCTTTTCTTGGAAAAGAGATGCTGGGTTCCCCAGAAGCAGCCGCCGGCATACAGGGCGGTGGTGATCGGCTCACCCGGCTTGAAGATCATGCTGATTGAGTTTACGCAGTGGCGGGTGTTGGTCGGAGTGAACCCTTCTCCTTCAAAGATGTGACCGAGATGGGCCTTGCAGGTGGAACAGATGATCTCGGTTCGGATTCCGTCTCCATCGGGAACTCGGGCGACTCGACCGGGCAGCTCCCTGTCAAAGGCCGGCCAGCCGCAGCGGGCGTCGAACTTCGCGGATGAACTGTAGAGCGGTTCATTGCACTGCCTGCAGTAATAGGTCCCGTTTTCAGTGTGATCGGTGTAGATTCCCCGATAAGGGTATTCGGTCCCTTTCTTCAGGATAACCAACTGCTCATCACTGTTGAGCGGATTGAGCAGCGAATGATCGATCTCGGTGAATGTGTATGGAGTATTCATGAAACCAATGTACTCCGAGATGCACAAAGAAAGAAGAGTCATCATCCGCGCTTTCTCCGCTTTCCGCTTCTTGCAACAAATGAAAGAGAAGAGTAGATTGAGGCGGGAGAGTGAGATGAGCGGCAAACCTGCAATCGATCTGAAGTTTTATCTCAAGCTGTTTTGGACGACGTTCACGTTGAGTCTGTTCACCTTTGGCGGCGGTTTTGTCATCGTCAGCCTGATGCGCAAGAAGATGGTTGACCAGTATGGTTGGATCAATGATGAAGAGATGATGGACTTCATCACAATCGCCCAATCATCCCCCGGGCCGATTGCGGTCAATGCGTCGTTGATGGTGGGATATCACCTTGCAGGAATCCCCGGCGCTCTGATCAGTACCTTGGGGACGATTCTTCCACCGATGATCATTCTTACTTTTGTATCAATCGGTTACCAGGCGGTGGCGGAGAATACCTGGATCAAAGCGGCATTTCATGGGATGCGAGCGGTGGTCGCCGCAATCGTGCTGCAGGTAACATGGGCGCTCTTCAAGTCGCTGGCGGAAAAGAAGAACATCCTCCCTCTTGTGCTGTTTGCCGCGGCGTTTGTCGCTTTGTTTGTTTTCAAGGTGAATATCATGGTCGTGATGGTCGCCATGATTCTCCTCTCGGTAGTTCTCAGCATTCATGAAACGAAGAAGGAGAACATGTCATGAATCTGCTCCTTCAACTGTTTTTGAGCTTCTTTCAGATTGGACTCTTTTCCATCGGAGGCGGTTACGCCGCGATGCCGCTCATTCAAGCCCAAACGGTCGAGATTCATAAGTGGCTTACTCCACTGGAGTTTGCGGATCTGGTGACAATCGCCGAAATGACCCCCGGTCCCATCGCAATCAACAGCGCTACATTCGTGGGGATGCGGGTTGCGGGAATTTCCGGAGTGCTGGTGGCGACGTTCGGCAACGTTCTTCCTTCGGTGATCATCATGCTTATATTCGCCAAGCTCTATGAACGATATAGCGAGCAGACGTTGATGAAGCATGTCTTGGAGGGAGTGCGCCCGACCGTGGTCGCGGCGATCTTTACCGCCGGTCTTTCATTGCTCAACCTCGCGGTAGGTTCCATTTCCGCGCTCGATCTCTTTGCATTGGCTGTATTCGTCGCGGCATTTCTCTTTGCCAACAGCAAGAAGATCACCTTGAGCCCGATTACGCTTCTCCTTTTCGGAGCGCTCGGTGGAATCGGGTGGGAAGCGCTCGGGTTTTAGCCGCTGATCAAGGGGACAAACGCCACATCAAGCAGTTTTGTTCTGCTGATTGAATGATCGGCTGTTTTTTCAACCAGAACCAGCTGTTGATATATCCGTTCTCCGTAAGGGATCACCATCTTTCCTCCGACGCGAAGCTGTTCGATCAGCAGGGGAGGGATCTCAGCCGGAGCGGCGGTCACCATGATCCGGTCATAGGGGCCGAGTTCCGCCCAGCCTTTGGTGCCGTCGCCGATGATATAGGTGATGTTTTGATACCCCAGATCATTCAAGCGTTCCTGTGCTGTAACGGAGAGCTCTTTGATTCGTTCAATGGTAATCACTTCTTTGGCAAAGTGGGCAAGAAACGCGGTTTGATACCCGCTGCCGGTTCCGATCTCAAGGACTTTGTGCGTCTTGTTCAGATCCAGCGCGTCCGTCATATACGCTACCAGCGAAGGCTGGCTGATTGTTTGATTGAAGCCGATGGGAAGCGGACCGTCGTAGTCGGCAAATCGCTTGGTCGGACCTTCTAAAAAGAGGGAACGGTCCAACGAGCGTAAAAATTCGGCTACGGCTTTGTCCATATATTGAATTATATCACAGTACGAAGAGGGCTAAACCTCGAATATAATGATTTATTCGGCGGCAAACGGGTAGTTCGGGCCCATTCGGACGGTAACGACTTTTTGAGGACGGAGAGCGACGACGAGAAGGCCGAGCAGGGGAAGAAGGAAGCCCCACCAGAAGCCATGGCGATATCCCTTGGATTTGGCGATCGCTGCACAAGCAATTCCAAAAACAACTCGACGGATGATACTAATGACCACAACGGTTATCACTGTTGTCAAAAAAAGATTTATCCCAACCGATTCCAAATAGCTGTCCAACACCTGTATCGCTGTAATAACGTCCATAGATAGGCTCCTTTTCCTTTACTATTATAGGATACAGGAAGAAAGAACGAAAGCAAGACCGCCAAATCAAAACACAGAAAAAGCGATTATCCCGACTCATATACGTGCGAAGCTCTTTATGGCTACAAAAAATCCTGCAAGGAGTATTTCCTTACAGGATTTCGACACTATCGGGCTGGACGGATTTGAACCGTCGACCCCATGTCCCCCAGACATGTACGCTCAACCCCTGCGCTACAGCCCGTCAATGAACGATGCGAACCTTATCATGTAACGCTTGGTTTAGTCAATTGAACAATATTTGTGTAGATATCTCGCTAAAGGTACTGTATCATGAGTACATAGTTTTACCGGTGTTGGTATCTCTAGGCGTATACTATTCTTGGATGACATGTGAGGGTATTGCTGTTGAGCACCAAAGCGAGATTGGCGGGATCGTTGAAAGAGTTAATGGCTGAGCAATCGTTGGATAAGATTACCGTAAAGGAAATTGTCGAACGATGCGGTGTTAACCGGCAAACGTTCTACTATCACTTTAGAGACATGTATGATCTTTTGGATTGGATGTTCATCCATGAAGGTGCAGAGTTCTTGAAGATGAATCCAGTCTATGATTGCGACGATGACGGTCAATCTGTCTTGAAAACGGTCTGCAGCTACCTTCAGGAACATAAAAGCAGCGTCCTTTCCATCTATCATTCGATGGGTCGGGAATTGCTCTGTCGGTATCTTTGCAAAGAAATCTATAAAATGCTGAATAGAGTTGTCACACGTCGGGTTGCGGTTCACAAAATAAGCGAGTTTGATTTACATACGATTCTCCATTTTTACAAGCATGCGTTTGTCGGAACGATGCTTGACTGGGTGGAGAAAGGCTTGCCGGGAACTCCTGAAGACGTCGTTGTTCGGTACCAACCCCTTCTAAAGGGCATGTTTGATGCCACAATGAAGAAAATGGCTTGAAGTCACCAAGAGCGCGTACTTGATGATTTGGTGGTGATGGCGTACACTGAGCGAAACATTGGGTAAAACAAAGAGAGTGTGTCATATGAACGTGAGAAAGAATCTAATGAGGCGGAGTATTCTCCTGACAGTCGTATTGGGAGTCTTGCTCCTTTCTTCTGTGTATGCGTATCAGTTCTCCCCCTTAGAGCAGACATTCCAGCCTTCGGGAGCCGAGTCCTCTAAAACATACACGATCGTGAATGACTCAAACGATTCGATTGCAATCAGTATTTCAGCGTTGACTCGGGACCAGGATGCTCAAGGAAATGAGATCAATGCCCCGGCTGATGCATATTTTTCAATCGTTCCGAACAAACTTGTCGTTCCTCCCCAATCCAGCTGGGTCGTTCGAGTTCAGTACCGAGGTCCCCAGACGGTAACAACCGAGCTCGCCTTCCGCCTGAAAGCGGAACAGATCCCGTATTCTCAGGGGCGTGCCTCTACCGATAAAGGGATGTTCAACTTCCTCTACATCTACACGACAAGCTTATATGTTCAGCCGTCAAGAGTCGTCGAAAGCGTCGCGGTGCGTTCCGTTGTCCCGGCTATTCTTGAAGATGGATCTCCCGGTCTTGCCGTAACGGTCGCCAACCTTGGTACTGTCCACCAACTTCTGATCGCCGCAACATTGGAGGTTCGCGACAATAGAGGAAACACTGTTCTCCTTGAAGGTCAAGACGCTCTTGGAACCCTGGATGGAATGAACCTCTTAGCTCGCAAATCTGTAACGAAGACGATTCCATGGCCGAGCGGGTTGGCCACCGGATCGGGTGTAACATATCAAGCGACGATCAAGTATACGAAATAACGCACCACCTTCGAACGCAGAAGGGATTGGCGATGGGCAGAAAAAAGAGTAAGAGCGCAATTTTCCTGGGGGTACTTCTGGGCATTGGGGTGTTGATCATTGCGTTTTTGCTTTATCAGCTAGTAACGAGACCACCCAAAAGACCTGCTCCTCGAATCGAAGAACACATAGTCATCGGACCTGTGGAAGAGGTTGTCGTCGAACCGGTACTCATCGAAACACCTGTAGAAGTAGCTGCTGAAGAACCTCCTGTCTTTGAGAAAGAGCTCGTTCCCGAACCAATCATTGAAGAAGAACCTGTTCCCGTTTTAATCATCGAAGAGCTTCCGATCGTTGTTGAAGAAGAACCTGTACCCGAACCCCTTCCTGCAGCAACGCCAATAATCATCGAAGCAGAGCCGATTGCTCCTGACGAGGAACCGTCCGGCTATCCGTTCGGGATTGTCCCGATCGTTAAAAGCGATGATGGCACCACCACCTTTGATCTGATGATCGTGCACACGAACGATGTGAAGGGCAATATCTACACGGAG
>JAAYQW010000074.1 GCA_012519115.1 Spirochaetales bacterium | reverse complement strand
TCTATATGCAGGAGAGTGCTATGGCAATTATCAAATCCGCTTGGGAGATCGCGATGGAACGAGCAGACTCGATTCAGGCGGATCCGGACAAGATAAAGAAGGATCTCAACATAAAGAAGGGGCGGCAGATCGCTGCGGCCTTCCTGCTTGATATCGACGGAACGAAAGAAGAGGCGCAGAAGCAGTACGATTCCTGCGCCAAAGACGCCAAGGTCCATGTAAAAGAGGGAATGGCGCTCACCCTTCTTTCGAACCTGACCTTGCCGAAGACCCCCAACTACGCCGAAATCATTCCCAAGCTCATCGATCTCGGTGCGATGATCAGCGGCGACAATGAAGAGCTGAGCGAACTCCTTTCTCAAATGCAGGGGTTCTTCACCCAATACGTCGAAACCCAGGAAGATCTCGTCGAGCGGCTGAAAGAGCAGTTCGCTCCCCACCTTCAACAAAAAGAAGCGCAGCTGAGAGCCCAGTACGGTCCGAACTTCGTTCTTCGACCGGAGCAGGATCCCGAGTTCATGAAACTTCTTGACAGGCAGCTGAAAAGCCTTGAAGAACAATACACCGAGGTTCTGGACAAAGCGAAGGATCGGATGAAAGAGATTCTGGGCATTGAATAGTATTTCAAGAACAAAAGCTTACATATGGTAATAGCAGAGGAACAGGCTGCCCGGAGGCAGCCCGTGTCGTTTTACCCTTCTTGATTAAGCTTATGCCCACCAGTGAGCCATGCGCTTTTTCAACGATTCGCGGTATGCATCCCAATCGGTGATCGGGCTTGCGGCCAAGCCTTCTTCACAGGCGGCTTTCGCTACGGCGACCGCTTCCCATTCGATGACTCGGGGGTCAAACGGTTTGGGTACGATATACTCGCGGCCGAAGGTGAACTTCTTCCCGCCGTACGCTTTTGCGACGGAAGCGGGAACCGGTTCTTTCGTCAACGCTGCAAGCGCCTTGGCCGCGGCCATCTTCATCCCTTCGCTGATGATCCGTGACCGTACGTCCATCGCACCGCGGAAGATGAAGGGGAAGCCCAGAACGTTGTTGATCTGGTTCGGGTAGTCGCTGCGTCCGGTGGCCATGATTACGTCGTTCCGCGTCGCCATCGCCAGCTCGTATGAAATCTCCGGGTTGGGGTTTGACATCGCAAAGACGATGGGATCGCGGTTCATCGACAGCAGCATCTCCGCCGTCACCACATCGGCGACGGAAAGTCCGATGAAGGCATCCGCACCCTTGAGGGCATCTGCGAGGGTTTCCATGTCGGTATCAATGGCGAACTCCCGCTTCTCCAGCGAGAGGCTTTCCATGCGGCTGCGACGGATTACCCCGCGGCTGTCGCAGAGAACCATGTTCTCCCGCTTCACTCCGGCGTTGATGAACATTCGCGCACAACTGATTCCAGCGGCTCCGGCACCGTTGACGACGACCTTGATATCCTCCATCTTCTTGTTCGCCACTTCACAGGCGTTCATCAGACCGGCGGTCGCGATGATCGCCGTTCCGTGCTGGTCGTCGTGGAAGACGGGAATATCCAGCTCTTCGATGAGAGTCCGCTCGATTTCGAAACACTCCGGGCCTTTGATATCTTCAAGGTTGATGCCGCCGAACGTTACGCTGATCTTCTTGATGATCTCGATGAGTTTCTTCGGATCGGTTTCGTCGATTTCGATGTCGAACACATCGATATCGGCGAATCTCTTGAAGAGAACCCCCTTTCCTTCCATTACGGGCTTGCTGGCCAACGCTCCGCGGTCTCCCAGACCGAGGATCGCCGTTCCGTTGGAGATGACGGCGACCAGATTTCCTTTGGATGTGTACTTGTACGCATCCTCAGGGTTTTCAGCAATTTCTAAAACCGGTTTTGCCACACCGGGGGTGTAGGCAAGGCTCAGGTCCTCGGCAGTCTGGCAAGGTTTGCTCGGAACGACCGAAACCTTCCCGGGAACTCCGTCTTTGTTGTGATAGGCCAACGCCTTTTCTTTCAGCAGATCTTGACTCATTTCGTTCTCCTTTATTTTTTCTCGAAATCCCAACTCATATCCATATTCCAGCGATCACGCAAGGTGATCATCACGTTTTGCAGAGACGGAGGAACCGGACAGCCATGTTCTTTGCGATACCGGTACGCAAGATATTCTTTCTCTCCTGCGGTGAAGATGTAATCTTCGCCGGGAGCTTTCTTACTGGAGCGAAGATCGCGGAGGATCTGGCCGGCGACGCTCTTGAAGGTTTCAAGACCCATGAAGAACTCGGGATCGATCGCGATGAAGAAGTGCCCGAGCGGATAGGGAATCTTGTTGCCGTCTTCATCAAAGCCGTTCAGCGCTTTCAGGAACGAACCTGCCTGCAGCGCGGCGGAGAAAATCTCGACGACCGTCGCGTATCCATAACCTTTGTAGCCACCGGTCACTTCGCCGATTCCTCCCAGCGGGGTCAATGCCGCCTTGCCGGTGGTCAGATCTTTGAGTACCTGATGGGTGTCGGTGCGGCTTTTTCCTTCGTGGTCGATGACCCACCCTTCCGGAAGCTCTTTTCCGGCACGGTCGTATACTTCGATCTTGCCACGTTGGGTGACACTTGTGGCGCAATCCAATACGAACGGGAACTCTTCATCGGTGGGTATTCCGAAGACCAGCGGGTTGGTTCCAAGCATATTCTCGACACCGCCCGTCGGAGCGATCGAAGGCCGGGCGTTCGTGCCGGTGATTCCGATCAATCCTTTCCTGGTCGCCATCGTCGCATAGTAGCCGGCGATGCCGTAGTGGTTGGAATTCCGGACCGTAACCATTCCGATGCCGTATTTCTGAGCCTTTTCGATCGCCATGCCCATCGCTTTGTGACCGACTACGTGGCCCATGCCGTTGTGTCCGTCGAGGACGGCGGCGGCGGCCTTGTCCTTGAGAACTTCGATCCTGGTGGTGGGAAGCATGATCCCGTCATCGATCCGGTCGATATAGATCGGCTTCAGGCGGCCGATTCCGTGACTGTCGATTCCCCGTTTGTCACTCTCGATCAATACGTCGCTTATGATCTCGGCGTCTTCCCTGGGAACCCCCGCGTTGATCAACGCTTCTTTCATAAAGGCTTCCAGCTCTTCAAACGGCAGCCATGCACAATCTTCATATTGTCGTGCATACTCATCCAAATACTTCATTCGCTTCTCCTCATCGGTGCTATCACTATTGAAAGATCATCACTGATCTCCATCTGATTTACCAGCTCGGCTCCCTTTTCATCGGTAACCAGGACATCCACGTCTTCAAGCGAGACGGTTTTATAATTTGATACTACTCCGATCTTATTCGCGGTTGCAACCACGATGACCGTTCCGGCGGTGTGCTTGATCATCGCCCGGGTGGTTTCCGCTTCCTCCAGGACCGGCGTGGTCAATCCCGCCTGGACGGAGAATCCGTCAACCCCGATGATCGCCTTATTCGCCCAGATCTGTTCAATAATCAGGGAAGAAAGGGAACCGGATACGGAATGACTGCGCGCCCGGTACACTCCGCCGGCCAGCACCAGGCGAATCGTTTCGCTTTCCCTGCACACATACGCCGCATCGATGTTGTTCGTCACGATCGTCAGTCGTTTTCCGGAGCCAACCAGCGCCCGGATCGCTTCCAAGGTGGTGGTCCCGCTGTTGATGAACAAGGTGTCGCCGTCATCGACCAGGTCGAGGACGCCTTGCCCGATCATGTTTTTCTCAAGGGGATATTCGGAAGCTTTTTGAAGGTAATCAGGTTCGACGGGCAGATTCCGCCTGAGGCTCGCCCCGCCGTGGGTCCGTTCGACGAGGCCCCGCTTGGCGAGCTGATCCAGGTCCCGGCGGATCGTCAGCTCGCTGACGTCCAAGGCTTCGCTCAACTGATTGACGTTCACGGTCCCTTCTTCCTGAATCCGGGACAGAATGTACTGTTGGCGGCTTGCCGGAATGTTTGCCATGAATACTTCCTGATTGTTTTTGAACGTATTTATACAATACATTCAAAAACATTCACATGTCAATACACCATGCATCTGTCGCCTTCTGACGATGTGTTTGCGTCCCTACTTGATGATGTCCACAAAGCACGAAATCCGAACATCGGTGAACTTCAAGCAAACGAGGGATTGTCACCACATAATCAGGTAAGATGATTTTTGCTTGCGTATAGACGGAAACAGTGCATGATGCCATATGGAAGTGGTCGCACATTGCGGCCGGTTATAGAGAATCCGGAGGTAACGATGGCTGACGACAAAGTACCTGTGTTAGTAGAAAAGAGAGAAATTCAGGACATGATATATACCATTAGGGGTAGGCAGGTCATGATTGACAGCAACCTTGCCGATTTGTATCAGGTGACAACCAAGAGATTGAATGAACAAGTCAATAGAAATAAGAATAGATTTCCTCCACAGTTTATGTTTCAGTTGACTGAAGATGAATATAGGGACTTGAGGTCGCAAATTGCGACCTCAAATGATGGTG
>JAAYQW010000073.1 GCA_012519115.1 Spirochaetales bacterium | reverse complement strand
GATGAACAATATCACCGCATCATTGGAAAGCAGTGATCATCGAATTCGAATTCTCGATCCCCAACCGCAATGCAGGACTCTCCGACCCAACGAAAGCAATCATCATCTGGATTTCTTTGGTCGAAGGACCTCGGCGGACTCGTTCACCTTCGTCATCGACGATTCCGTTCCAAGCGGAAGCGAGCTGCCGTTCACTCTCACCGTGACCGATGAGGATGGAGTCTCCTTCTCGAAGACGTTCACGCTGATTGTAAAATAAACTGATATTCACAGATTGATTGTCAGGCCCGGGACATCCCGGGCCTGACTCTATATGAACAACATACCCTTCTCGAACACTACATTCTTGATGTTCAGTATCCCAGAAGCGTGTCAAGGTCGATCTCGCACCCGACGGTGGGAGTGTCGCTCTTCCAGTTCTCCAGCACCTGGGGATGGATCTCGCCGAAGATGCCGACCTCCTTCCCATCCACCATGATGCGGGCAGAGCGGCCCGGGATGAAGCGCCCGTCATCGCCCGCTTCCGCCAGGGTGTACTCCGTCGAGAGGAAGTAGAAGAGAGTGGAAACGAAGGAGGATACTTCGTTGTAGCCCATCACCGAATCGCTGGCGAGGAAGCCTAGCTTGTTCCGGGTGATCGTCCCGCTGTTCGTCGAATCATCGATGTAGGCGACCTTGCCGACCTCGAAGATCCGGTGGGGGAACGGAGCATGGGCGCTGACGCTTTCACTCTCCAGGAGGCTGGGAAGGATCGAGGGGCGGACCACCTCGTAGTTCTCGCTCATCGGGTTGGCGATGATGATGCACTTTTCAGCGGGATACCGCATGTTGTCGATGTACTCGCGCCTCGAGCCGAGGTAGTTGTACATCATCTCCTGGAAGCCGAGGCCGACCATCAGATCCTTGATCTTCCGGCCGAGCTCCTCCGCTTCCGTGAGGCGGCCGACGGTGAAGTCGGTGGGCATCACCGGCTTGAAGTGTTCGAGACCGTGACCGATCATCACATCTTCAACCAGATCCACGGCATGGAGGAAGTCGTTTCGCCACTCCGGCACGGTGGCATATACCCTGCCCTCGTCGACCACTGCGTAGATTCCCATCCGCTTCAACCCTCGGACGATCTCATCGTCGGTGAGCGGATCGCCGAGCGTCTTGTGAATCTCTTCGACGGTACAGGAGGCCGGCTCCTGGAAGTAGTAGGGAACGGTTATCTCTTTGCCGAACTCCGTCTCTTCGGGAAAGATCACCTTGACCGGAAGAATCTCATACCCCATATCCGCCATGTCGCAGGCGACGATCGCGGCGGCGAGCAGGAGATCCTTCAATCCGGTTCCGCTGAACTCGACGAAGAGTTCATCATCCCCCTCTTCAACCGCGCCGATCGAGGCGCTGTTGATCACCGGCGGGAAGGACAGGGTCTGACCTTTGTCATCGTGCAGGTATGGAAAAAGCGGGTCGCTTGCGTGGATGTGCCCGTACTCCTTCCCCTTGGGATGGACCGTGATGATCTGCCGCAAGGAGAGCTCCTCCTCCATCCCCAGCGGGACGAACTTCGTCTCATCGGGGTCGGCTCCCCGGTAGTGCACCGGGTAGGTGATCAAGGCTGAGCGATAGATCCCCATCGCGATCGACTTGCGTTTCTGTCCGAAGTTCCAGCAGATCTTCTCCTGGCTTTGAATCAGCGCTTCCATGTCATCGCCTGACAGTTTGTGACCTCGGGCGGCGAACCCGATTCCGTACGGGCGGATCGGGGTGACCGATGCATCGACGATGACCACCCGATCTCCATGATCGAACGTCTCCTCGGCCGTGGAGAAGAAATCATACAGAGGAGCTTCAATCTCCCAGTATGATTTCAAAAGACGGGCTATTCCGCCCGGCGACCAGAGATCCGGTCGGTTCGTGTCGTTGAGCTCGATCTTCAGGATCTCCCCATCATAGTCATCCAATTCCGCTTTCGCGACGGGAAGGATCGCTTCAAGCTCTTCCGTCGTCAACGTTTTTCCTACCTGCTCGTAGAAATAGCGAGCACCGGTTTCAATCTTTGGCATTACTTTCCCCTCCTTAAGCGGACCGATTCGATGTTCGGGGTAAAGAGTTCACGAAGGTCGTTCAGGCCGAGGTGCATCAGCGCCATCCGGTCGATCCCAAGCCCCCATGCAAGGACCGGGACATCGATTCCCAGCGGTCCGGTCACTTCCGGACGGAAGATCCCCGAGCCGCCGAGCTCGAACCATCCCAAGGCGGGGTGTTTGATGTGCACTTCGATCGAGGGTTCGGTAAAGGGGAAGTAGCCTGGCACGTAGCGGACCTCCTCCGCTCCGGCGATCTCCTCGGCGAACATCTTCAAAAGGCCGAGCAGGTTCTTGAGGTTCACGTCCTCGCCCAGCACGATCCCTTCGGTCTGATAGAAATCCGCTCCGTGGGTCGCATCGACCTGGTCGTATCGGAAGCACCGGACGACTCCGAAATATTTGCCCGGAACCTTCGCCTTGGGAAGCTGGCGGGCGGAAAGGACCGTTCCCTGGCTTCGAAGGACCTGGCGGCGGGTGAACTCGTGGTCGAACGTGTAGCCCCATCCCCGGCTCTGCGTCTTCCATCCGTTCTCGTGGGTTTTTGCTACCTGGCTGAGCCACGGCTCTTCGATCGTCTTGGCGTGGCGGGGCTCCTTGACGTAGTAGACATCATGGATATCCCGCGCCGAGTGGAATTGCGGCATGAAGAGCGCATCGCCGTTCCAGAACTCGCTTTCCACCAGCGAGCCGTCAAACTCCTCGAACCCGAGGCTGATGAGCTTGTCTTTCACCCACTGCAGGTAGTCGGCGTACGCATTGTGCCGGCCGACGATGAGGCGGCTGGTGGGAGCGTTCAACGCGTATGGGCGGAACGTCGCGTTCTTCCACGATCCGCTTGCAAGGATCTCGGACGTTACCAGCCCCAGCTCATCGCCGCTGATCTTCGCTTTGATGATCGCCTCTTTGGCTTGCTGTCCCGCTTCGGTGAGGGCATAGGTCACCTCGTCCCGCTCGATAATCTTGAACGGAGAGGTCGCCGCCCCGCGCTTCTTGGCGATCCGGGAGATCGCGGTTTTTTCTTCGCTGCTCAGCGCATCGTCATCCAAGAGCCCTTCAAGGCCTTTCTTCAGCACCTCGCGGGTCAGAAGAACCATTCCCTCCAGCTCCCGGGCTTTGGCTTCGGCGTTGTTCGCTTCGTTCATTCCGACGAACCCGCCTTTGGAAAGCAGCCCGAACGATGATCCGACTTCGCTCTGCTCCAGGTTCAGGCTCTCGGCGATCTTCGGCAGCGTGGCGGGTCCGTGTTCCTTGAGGAAATAAAAGATGCGCTCGGCCGGGGTGCCTTCCTGAGCCTGAAACCTGCCCACATCGGTCAATTCATACAATGTCCGCCGTACGCGCGCTTCTTCTTTCACGAAGCCCTTCGCTTCAAGCCAGCTGAAGCTCTGGTTGCATTGGCCGACATTATACCCGAGCTCGCTGATCAGGCGAGTGGCGTCGATCGCTTCTCCCAAGGACACATGCCTCAGGAGACGGACCTCCAAGGGATGGAGGTTCTTCACATCGATATCCATCATCAATACTCCTCTTCGGACCGGAAGGTCCAAGTGGTTTGTATTCTATCGATTGGACGAGAAAAAGGAAAGGCTATGCAATAGTAAAGAGGGAGCGGACGCTCCTCACGATCTCTTCCTTCGACACGACCACGCTCTTCTCCAGTTCGTAAGCGAATGGAATCGGCATCTCCTTGCCACAGAGGCGCTTCGGCACGGTTTTCAAGGAATGAAAAGCCGACTCGTCGCTTGCGGCCAAAGCGAGGATCTCCGCGCCGAAGCCGGCGAACTCGGGCGAATCATGAATCACGAGCAATCGGCCGGTTTTCCTGACCGACCGAAGAATCGTCTCGGCATCGAGGGGTTTGAGCGTGGCGAGGTCGATGATCTCGACTTCAATCTCATCCTGGGCGGAAAGGATGGAAGCGGCCGCCAGAACGGTCGTCACCGCTTTGGAGTACGCGACGATCGTCACGTCGCTGCCCCGTTTTTTCACGATCGCTTTGCCTAACGGCAGGAGATATTCCTCATCCCCGACCGGTCCGATGGTGTCGTACAAGCCCTTGTGTTCGAAAAACAGCACGGGATTGTTGGAGCGAATCGCACTCTTGAGCAGCGCTTTTGCGTCCCCCGGGCATGACGGAGCGACCAGGATCAAGCCCGGAACATTGGTGAACATCGATTCCAGCGATTGGGTGTGCTGAGCCCCGTGGCCGGTGCCGCTGCCGATGGGAGCGCGGACCACGATCGGGGCGGAGAGCTGACCGGCGCTGATGAAATGCGCTTTTGCCGCATGGTTGATGATCGGATCGCTTGCGAGGGTGGCGAAATCTCCGTACATGATCTCGACTACCGAGCGGATGCCGAGAAACGAGGCGCCGACGCCCATGCCGGTGATCGCTTCTTCGCTGACGGGAGTTTCATGGATCCGGTCCGGATAGGTCGCATACAGGTCCCCGGTCACTTTGAAACACCCGCCGTACAGGCCGATATCTTCGCCGATGAGGTGAACCGCTCCATCGTAATCCATCTCTTCGGCCAAGGCGGAGCGAATCGCTTCCCGATAGGTCGAGCGGATCGTCCGGTGCACGACTCCGTAGGTCTGGGGATCTTCCGGTGCATAGACCAGCGCCTGGGCCTCTTCAAGGGTGAGGTGGTCATCTCTGGTCGCTCGAGCCCTCAATGCGGCTTCTTCGACATGCTTGCGTCCGTTCAGGATGATTTCGGAAACCTCCTCTTCGCTGAAGAGTTCATCCTTGATGAGAACTCGGCAAAAACGGGAAATCGGATCTTTCGCCTCCCACTCCGCTTCCTCTTCTCTGGTCCGATAGCGGCAGTCATCGCTTTTGGAGTGTCCGCAAAGACGATAGGTAAGCACTTCAAGAAAATACGGTTTTCCATTGGACCGGATATACTGTGCTGCCGCCAGAACTGCGGCATAGACCGCTTCGACATCATTGCCGTCGGCGGTGTCATGGGGCATGCCATACCCTTCCGCCCGCTTGGCTATCGAGGAGGCGCTGACCATCTTATCGCGGGAAGCACTCATCCCATAGCCGTTGTTCTCGCAAAAGAAGAGCACCGGCAACCCAAGCACGGAGGCGAGGTTCATCGATTCGTGCACCGAACCCCGGCTGCTTGCCCCATCGCCGAAGATCGCCACCGAAAGCGAATCGGATTCCTGCCGCTTGAGCGCGAAGCCCAGCCCGGTCGCCAGATTCACGCCGCTTCCGACCACGCTTGAGGAGCCGGCATTCCACGTCTGGACATCCGCCATGTGCATCGAGCCGCCGAGGCCTTTTGCGATTCCATGCCGCGATCCGAACATCTCGCTGAACATCGCTTCCTCGTCGCTCCCGCGAGCGATCGTATGTCCATGACAGCGGTGGGTGGGGACAATCCAATCCCCTTCTCTCAATGCCAGGGAGAGACCGGCTTGAGCGGCCTCCTGACCGATTGAAAGATGGGTAGTCCCATGCATCTCTTTGTGGTGAAAAAATTGAGCGACCAGTTCCTCGAACCGGCGCGAACGAACCATCAGTGAAAGCGCTTTGTGCGCTTGGTCCTTTGTAAATCTCATTTGTGCTCCCCGACGGGATATGCAGTCCCGTCCCTCCCACATGAGTAGGTAGTTTCTAATATCGTACGCACCAATTCCGCTCCTGTCAATGTTGAGGAGTGTTCGTCAGGCCTATTTGAAAAGGTAAGAAAGAATTATTGCTATTAGTTCGACCAACGCAATGTAGAAGTCTCCGCGCATCAATGACCGGAAGCTCCAAAGTGAGAAAAGAACATGATCATCCCTTTAACCCGGAGGCTGAGATTCCCTCAACAAAATACTTCTGAGTCGAGACAAAAAGGATGATGATGGGAATGATCGCAATCGCCGAGCCAGCAAGCTGGACAGGGATGTTTGCTCCCCCATGCTCTTGGAAGAACTTAAGCGCAGGAGTGAGCAATTGGCGCTCGATGGAAGAGATGAAGAGATAAGGGTCAAGGAAGTTGTTCCAAATATTGATGAAGGAGAACAGCACCATCGTGGCGATCGCCGGAGTCGAAAGCGGAATAAAGATTTGTACTAAGGCTCGCCAATGCCCCGAGCCGTCGATGCTGGCAGCCTCATTCAACTCACGGGGAATAAGGCGGAAAAATTGAATCATAAGCAGCAGATAGAACACTTCGCTGAGTTCCGGAAGAATGATCACCCAAGGCGTATCAAACAGATGCAGGGTCTTATAGTAGAAATACCGGCTTACCATCGTTGTTTCGCTTGGCACCATCAGGCTTGCCATCAAAAGCGCAAGCAAAACCCCGCTGAAGCGAAATCGCAGACGGGCGAACGCATAAGCCGCCGGAAGAGTGACAAAAAGACGAAAAACGATGGAGATGATTACCACATACAGGGTATTGATGCACCAGTTTAAAAAATTCGGGTGGGTAACGACCTTTTTATAATTGATGAGCGTCGGTATCACCGGATACCAAATGCTCTTATACACCAATCCGGAGGGGCGTAACGAGATGACGACCATAGATACAAAGGGATAGATCATTAACAACCCGAGAATCCACATAACGGCGGTAAACAGAAGATGGCTACGCTTCATCATTGTCCCCTCTTCTGACCCAAAGGCTAATGATAAAAATGATGATCGTAAGGATCACACCCTCGGCTGAGGCGACACCCAACCTGAAGTATTTGAACGCGTCGGCATAGATTTGGAGCGAGACGACTTGGGTGGCAGTTCCCGGGCCTCCCTCGGTAAGGGCCATGATCACGGTATAGGTTTTAAAGGAATTGATGATCGTGAGCGTCAAAACGAAAATCAAGGTCGGTCGAAGAAACGGAATGATGATGTAGCGCAGGCGCTGAAATGATGTCGCCCCCTCCAACTCGGAAACCTCGATGAGGGATCTGGGAATCTGCTGAAGCGCTGCAAGGAGGGTGATGACGGGAAACGCCAAGCCTACCCACGTATGAATCGCGGCGGCAGTCGCCAGAGCGCTGGTGTTGCTCCCAAGCCACAGCGGCAGTCTGCCCTCAGGAATGCCAAGAGCCAGAAGCATTCGATTGACCGGACCTCGGTAGGGGTTCAAAAGATAGTTCCAAACGACCCCGATGGCGATGAGGTTGGTCACATAGGGCATGTAGAAGAACGTCCGCACGACGGTTCTGCCTCTAAACTCCTTATTGAGCAGCATCGCCAAGACTAGGCAAGTACTCATTGTAAAGAGGGTGTACATGCCCGAATACAGAAAGGTGCGTCCAAACGCTTGAAGCGTCGCCTCGTTGGTGAAGACGGTACGATAATTCGAAAACCCCACGAACGTCGTCGAGGCGGCGTTTCGCAGCGAGTTTCGATCCAAAAAGCTGATGGCGAAGGTAGAGATGAGCGGATAGAACTTGAAGACCAGAAAAAAGAAAAGAAACAAGGCGAGCATACCAAAAGCAGTGTATTCTTCTTTCCTTCCGATTGTGCCTTTTCTGCTCATACCCGCTCTCCCTATATACCTATGTTATAGATTCTTGAGCACCTCATCCATTCGAGTTTTGATACGGGTAGTGGTCTCTTTCAAACTCTGCTGGTCGGTGCAATACCGCTCGGCCTCTTCCTTGATAATCTGGTTGTACTGGGCTGCAGCCGGTCCAACTATGTCCGCATTGATTACGTTAAGACCATTATCAATGAGAGCCCTGTTCAAGTCCTGAACGGTGATGCTTCCTCCGGAGGCGTCCGCCGTGTTCTTGAAGATCTCTTTCTGCTCCTCTTCGGTGAGGTTTACCAATGCCGGGATGCCCTTTTCGAACTTCCATTGATTTTGTCCGAGCCAGAGAACATATTGCAGCGCCTCATTCGGGTGGGCGGCGTTTTTGTTCACGCTCGCATAGGACATCGAAACAAAGTTGTTCTTCTTGGAATCGGCCGGAATCGCAACCACTCCGTAATCCCAGGAGCGCGGGTATTGATCCGGACTGTTCAGAAGACGAGTGAACCAGTTCCCCTGGATGAACATCGCCATCGAGTCAACGGTTGCCCAGTAGTTCCAAGAGGCCTTTTCAGCATTCAGCTGACGGACGCTCATCATATACTTCTTGACATTTCCCATCTCATAGAACCACTTCAGGCTTTCGGCAAAAGCCGGATCGTCAAAGTTGCTCGTTCCATCCGCCTTATAAAGCGGAACCTCATTTTGCATCGCCTTGAAGATGACGTGCGGAGTCTCAAGGCGTATAAGCGCTCCGTACCCGCTACCGCCTAAAGCCTCGGTGATTTTTCGGGCAGTCTCTTCGTAGTCAGCCCAGCTCCAAGGTGAAGTCGGATAGGGAACTCCTGCACGATCGAAGAGATCTTTATTGTAGTAAAGGGTGTAAATCTCCTGTTTGTTCGGAATCGAGTAGAACTCGCCCGTTGCATCATAGTCGATGTATTTGCCCCAAATAGCGGAAACATCGACATTGGCTTTTGCAGTCGCGGCTTTCAGGGGGGCAAAGAACCCGGCTTCCAAGCGGGTAGCCAAGTCGCGCGGTCCAAGGGTGGGAATGACGTCAACAGTGCTGCCGGAGAGGAGATCCAAGTTCACTTTGGCCACCTGTTCATCATTGTTCCCCGGAGTGAGTTGAACTTCCACACTAATCCCGGTTTCAGCGGTGAACGCTTCATTCATCGCCTTATACCAGCCTTCCGTGGCATAGCTGGCAAGAGGAATCGTCGTCACGATCGGCTTTTGCACCGCAACCGGTTCTTCGGTTTTTCCGGTTGCTCCCAAGCTCATGCCTGCCAACAACACAAGTAATCCAATCAAAAGGTGCTTTCTCATAGTCAGTACTCCTTTTTCCGTATGAGGCACCAAAGCCTCATTTTTGTTCCGATTCGTCTATCAGGGCTCGGAGGCGCTGAAGGTAGGTTGTGTCCCGTCCTTCCAATTCCGGAGAGACACGGGCTCCCTCGTTGTAAAAATCAAGATCGTTCTTACCTTCTTGTTGTCCCCGAAGCGTATGCTTATCCAACGCATAGGGGGGAATATTCGGACGCAATGAGTCACTCGCATAGGATTTCTTGATCCAATTGAGCATCTCATCGGAAGAGCGATCCTTTGGTGATGAGCAAAGACACCGAACCGCATGAATCGCAAAGAGGTTCCGGTCGCTGGATCCTAAAGGAAGGTTGCGTCGAAGCTGATTCAAGGTATTAATCAATATCGGAGCTTGCAGATTGCCGAAACCGACATCCTCCACACTGATGACTTGCAATCTGAGCCAAAGAAAGTCCTCAAGCTCCTTGCTCGTCAAAAGCATCTCATACGCCAACAGCGCGGCATTATCGACATTATTCCGCCGAATCTCTTTTTGCAGCGCAGAAATCACTTCATCAGCAGCCAGTCCGCTTCTCGTTTTGCATTGTTGCCAGGGATCGTACTGTTCCAAGAAGAAACGCCTCCTTCCAATGATAGTCCAAGTATAGGAAATGCATTCTCCCAAGGTCAATGAAGTGCTTTGATATATTTGTATAATAGAGATTAATTATACACAAAAGAACCTAATTAATCCCCATTATATTCCTTAAATATGTAATAATAAGAGTTATTATACAAATAGCGAGGTTGCATATGAGGTTGAGCTATGTTACCGCAAGGAACGGGGTCACATATGTGTACAAGGGGTTTAAGACTTGGGACAAGGAGCGAGGGAAATATCGGACTAAACGAAAATGCATCGGCAAACTCGATCCAAAAACCGGAAAACTGATACCATCAACCCGACAGAATAAAAGTGAGCGAGCGGTACATCAAATGATTAAAGATGGGCTCTCGACCCACATGGTCGGTCATGACCTTCTTCTAAGCCACGTAACAAAGCAACTTGGATTGGAGCCTATTCTGCTCACAACAACATTGCCGGATTGGCGGCAGACTCTTGCGATGGCGTATCATCAGGTGATGGAGCAAGAGTCGCTCTGTTCGCTCCACGCATGGTTGCCATATTACCAAACTCCTTACGCAGGCCAATTAGACAATGCGCAAATAGGAACCATTCTCGACCGACTGACCAAGGAAGTCCAGCAGTCTTTCTTTGAAAGTTGGAAGGAGCGATTCAAGGGCGATCGGAAAGTCCTCTACGATATGAGAAGCATCGCCAACTCGAGTGCGTTTACCTCCTCGCTCGCATGGGGAGTGTCAATGGAAGGGCTTGAACCCCAGCATATCCGGTTTGCGCTGATTGTGGGTCAGGAATCCGAGCTGCCTCTTTCAATGCTCCTCCTTGAAAATGGACTGAGGACGATGGATGATCTTTCTCACTTATTGCGGGTACTGAAAAAACAGGGCAATACGATCGGCCTCATGCACCTTGACCAAGAATTCTACAGCACTGGCCGTGTCGAAGCGATGTTGAACAGAAAATACAAATTTGTTCAGGCCGTTCGCTTCAAGGATCCCTGGATTTGCCAGCTCATCGACCAGAATCGGGATATGATGGGAGATCCCGGTTCACTATTCGTATTGGATGGTCGTGACTACTATATGCGGTCGATTGAATATCATTGGCTTGCCGGGGAAGGTGAACAAAGCCGCAAATATCCAACCACAGTTCATCTCTTCTATTCCCATGACATCATCAGTCGGGATCGGATCAAGTTTATGCACCGCCTTCAACAACAACTTCGAGCTTTGAAGCAACAGGATTCAATTCAACCTCATCCGGAACTTCAAAGATTTTTCTCGTTCGGAGAACACCCTATTACCGGGCGAAGGACCGTTACGATCAATAAGACAGCCCTTGAGCACCACGAACGTTCTTACGCCGGTTTCTTTGCGTATATCACCAACGATCCAACTCAAGTGACCGGCCTTCAGCTTCTGGAAAACGTCCGAATGAAAGGAGCGATCGAACGTCTGTTCGATAACTTGTACAACGACCTCGATCTCTTGAGACTGCGAATACATGAAGGTACCCGCCTTGAAGGCCGGATGTTCATTCAATTCCTTGCATCTCTGTATGTATGCCAAATCCGCAGATTGCTCAAGCGAAAAAAATTGGACAGCGTGTATACATACCGGGAGCTCCTCAGTGAACTCAAACATATCGTGGGGATTCAACACACATTAGCTCAAGGTGAAGTAGTCAGTGCTCAGACACCGACCACCGAACGGCAGAAACTTCTCCTGAAAGCGCTTCTTCAGGATGATATATCAAAAGAAGAGATCGATGGTACTGCTACATGACCATTTTTCCTGACAAAATCGATGATCAACGAGGGGATTTCTTCTTGAGCGTCCAGAACCACCGGGCACTGGCGGTACCATGGATATCCCCCTCCTCCACTGGCCCGATAGCTGTTGAGGGCGATTGTGAAGACATCATCATCCCGTACGACGTTTCCTTCATGGATGATTCTGGTTACCCGAAAACCTATTGGTTTGGACAAATCGAAGGAGTATTCGATACCTGAGAAAAAATCGTAATTGAAGTGATCCCGTTCGTGGCGAATCTGCTCGATGTTGAGTGCAGGGGATCCTGTCTTGTCGAGCATGAAGTATTCGGCGCTTCGCTCGAGCGATCGTTTTAATTCAGCCCCGCTGATTCTGAGGGCTTTCACTGTGTTTGGGAATTCGTATGCGTTCAAAATCGCCCGAATTGTGAGATTAGGGCCTAGCGTGTGAGCGACATTGTAAAGACACGTGGCGGACAGATCCGATCCGGCGGCTTCAGTCTGGACAAGATTTATCAGTGATGCCAAGGGACTCCCATGCAAGGCGACATTTAACCTTCCATCAAAGGTGATCGAGGTGTCGAGAGTGCCGAGTGGCTCATCGAGCAGGCGCTGAATCGAATCTTCAATGGTCAGCAGCTTGGGCAGGGAAATCAAATCCTGATTGATGGCTCCTGTGGGATGCAGCCATTGCGTTTCAAAGGTGATCGTTCGATTGGAATCCACGCTCATCGTGATCTTTGCGACCTCCGAAGCGTAGGGTGCCGGTTGCAAGGTATACGTACCGTGAATCTCCACCGCTTCGGTATGAGCATGCTGATGGCCGGTAAGCAGGAGATCAAAAGGCAGTTCGCGCGCCAAGCGACATCCGATATCCTCTCCGGTATCGGAGTATATCTCTCCGGTTCGGACATCGCACTCATACCCGCCGTGATAGATTCCAATAAGAATATCGACCTGATCCCGAAGTGTTCGGGCAACGTTCTCAAGGACTTCATAAGGAGGGTGAATCGTCAGCCCCTCAAGGGTTTCTTCACTCTCCCAATGGTTCACGTATTCGGTAACAGAACCGACGATTCCTACGATCAATCCGTTTTCAAGCGTTGTCACCGCAGCAGGTACTATTGGCAATAATCCCAGTTCATCGGTCAGATTTGCACACAAAGCCTGGGCATCAAGTCCGTTAAGAAACTCCTGCAGTCCGCTGTATCCGTAATTGAAATCGTGATTACCCAAAGCGACATAGTCATAACCGATTTCATTCATGACATCAACAATCGGATATCGCTCTCCCTCCTTGTGCTTCAACAGCTCAAGGAATTGGGAACCCTGAATGGTATCCCCTCCATCAAGAATGAGCGTATTGGAATCCTTTTGAAACAGCGAAGCCGCAGATAGCAATCCAAGCGGACGGACCGTATCATCTGCATAGGTTGTGGGAAAAAGATATCCGTGGATGTCAGAAGTGTAATATACTGTACATGTTCTCATAGGCTTCTCTTCGTGATTTTGACTCTATTGCGTAGCAATTTGATTGTCAACGCACGGTACGTGAACAATTGCTGCTCGTTGACAACAACCACTTTTTATATAATCCTTAATTCGTACCCAAGGGGGTCTCTATGCACAACAGCTTGTCCATTCCGCCATTGGCTGAAGACTTGGTTCGCGTCCTGATCGATGCCGCCACGATCGAACGCCGGGTCGATGAACTGGCCCGCCAGATCACCGAAGATTACCGGAACCTGGAGGGGGATCTGATTCTCGTCGGAGTCCTCAAAGGCTCCTTCATCTTCATCGCCGATCTGGCGCGTAAGATGATGAAAAAACATGTCATCGATTTCATCGCGCTCTCCTCCTACGATGGGGGAACCAGCGGAAACGTCCGTCTCCTGATGGATACCCGCGAAAACATGGAAGACAAGCATGTGCTGATCGTCGAGGACATCCTCGACAGCGGAAACACCCTCGATTACCTGACCCGCAGCTTCAAGACCCGAAGCCCGCGTTCGGTGAGGACGGCGGTCCTGCTTGACAAGCCACAGCGGCACGAGGTCGACATCAAGGTCGATTACATCGGCTTCACGATTCCCGATGTCTGGGTGGTCGGGTACGGCCTCGATTACAATGAACGCTATCGCACCCTTCCCTATATCGCCGAGATGAAACCTCAGGAGGGGCAAGCATGAGCGACAACGCCCTGTATGTCTCCTACAACACCGTTCACAAGCTCGTCAAATCGCTGAGCGAGCGGCTGCTCGCCTCGGGATATGACCCCGAGGTGATCGTCGCGATCGGCAGCGGCGGCTTCATTCCCGCCCGAATCATGAAGACCTTCATCAACCGCCCGATCTATGCGGTGGGGATCTCCTACTACGGAGTCGACAACAAGCACCACGAACACCCGACCAAGATCCAATGGATCGACGAGGTGCAGAACCAGCTCCGGGGCAAACGGGTCCTGCTGATCGACGAGGTCGATGACAGCCGGGTAACCTTGGCGTACTGCATCGGTGAACTTTTGAAGTATGAACCGGAGGAGATCGCCGTGCTGGTCCTGCACAACAAGCGCAAGGAAAAGGATGTGGAGTTCCCCCCTGAGATCAAGCGGTACTTCAACGGAGTGGAAACCGATGATGTCTGGATCAAATATCCGTGGGATGCGGCGGACATCGAAGAGCACACCGCCAAGGAGGAAGCATGAGTAACGTTGTATCGATCGTCGGGGCTCAATGGGGTGACGAGGGAAAGGGTCGGATGATCGACTATCTCGCACAGTCTTCGCAAGTGGTGATTCGTTTCCAAGGCGGAGACAACGCCGGACACACCGTGATCAACGACAAGGGCAAGTTCGCCCTTCACATCATTCCATCCGGAATCTTCAATCCCGACACGATGAACATCGTCGGAGCGGGAACGGTGGTGAACTTCGATACGATGAGCGAAGAGCTCGCTTCGATCACCAAGAAGGGAGTCGAGGTGGACAACCTCTTCATCGATGTCCGCGCTCATCTGATCATGCCGTATCACCGCCTGCTCGACGGCGCCCAGGAGCGTTCGAAGAGCGAAAAAGCCCAGATCGGGACCACCGGTCGGGGAATCGGCCCATGCTACAGCGACAAGGCGACGCGAAGCGGCCTGAGGGCCGGCGATCTCCATGACTTGGAGTTCGCCCGGACTCGCCTTGAGATGCTTCTGCCCCAGAAGAACCGCGAACTCGCATTCTACGGTCTGCCGGAAGCGGACATCGAAGAGCTGATGGCTCTTTTGGAGAAATGGGCCGCAGCCTATCGCGATAAGATCATCGACACCCTTCCGGTCGTCCGCGATGCGTATGAAACCGGGCAGAAGATTCTGCTCGAAGGACAGCTCGGGGTGATGAGGGACCTCGATTGGGGCATCTATCCCTATACGACCAGTTCCTCCCCCACCAGCGGCGGAGCCGCCGTCGGAAGCGGTCTCGGCCCCAGAAGAATCGACGAGATCATCGGAGTCACCAAGGTCTACTCGACCAGCGTCGGCGGCGGTCCGTTCATGACCGAGCTGTTCGATGAGGACGGAGAGAAGCTCCGCTCGATCGGAAAAGAATTCGGGGCGACGACGGGCCGGCCCCGTCGCTGCGGCTGGTTCGACGCGGTCGCCACGGAGTTCTCCTGCTGGATCAACGGCTTCACCGCCCTCGCCCTGACCAAGCTGGACGTGCTGGACACCTTCGAGACGATCAAGATCTGCACCGGGTACATGATCGGCGGGGAGTACTACAACCACCTTCCGGAAACCGCCCTTCAGGAGCTTGCAAAACCGGTCTATGAAGAGCACAAGGGGTGGATGAGCGACACGACGGGCGCCCGCTCCTGGGATGACCTGCCCAAGGAGGCGCAGGCGTACTGCAGGCGGATCGAAGAGCTGGTGGGCTGTCCGATCAAGTACATCTCCGTCGGTCCGGAGCGTGATCAGATCATCATCATGGACTAGAAAAACATGCTGCGAATCTGCCTGCCACAACGTTCGCAAGGATTGCTGCGGCAGCGAAGTCATTGATCATGTAAGAGTGATTGCTTTCGAAACTATGCGGAAGATGGTCTGATCGCCATTGTGCTACATTGACGCATCATCAAGAACTCCCTTATTGATTACGCTATTGATATGTTTCGGCCCCATCAGTCTCCATTTCGGATGATAGACATAGTTGGCATTTGCTTTTGAAACATAACGATCCGCTTTCGGAACCTGTTGCTTACAGATATCAAAAAACTGATTGGAAAGCCCAAAAGAGTCATTCACTTGTTCTAAAAGAAATCCGGTTTTCTGATATAAAAACCCGATCTGATAGTTTTCCAAAGCGAGAAGTAATTTTCGCTCATCGAGAAAAGGAACGAGCGCCAAACAACGCAAAAATTCTTCCAATCCACCAATTTGATCGATGGTATGAATGCTGTCGATCACCGTTTGCTCGATGCTTGTAACAGAGACACCCCTGTATGTTTCTACCTGCACATTCCCTTTCGGAGCCATACGATGATACGTAATCCCGTCATACTCAAAATCCTTAAAACGGCTTTGTGTTGTCACATAGACTTCATAAAAAACTTGATTGGCATATCCATACACTTCAAACGCACTATGGTGAGACACACAAGCGTCCGGAAATAAACGACCACCTATGGCATAGCGTGATAAAATCGGTTGTTTGTTTTCAATGCTGATCACCACATAAAAATTATGCCGTACACGTTCAATATATCCTTTTTTCAGATAGTTTCGTAATACTGAAGCAGTCGTAGCATCGTTAAGATGTAAATGCATTGCAAGCCCATCACGGGAAAAGCTTCCCAATTCCACCATGCGTTCATAATATTTCATGAATCAGCCTCCAGTATTTTTTAATTTTAGCACAATATGACTTAAATAGTAATATGTTTGTGCAATAATTAAAAAATACAACTACCAAAGCCATTCTTCAACGAGCCCGATGTCACGGCCCCAGACTAGTGATGGAAGCCACATGGATACCGTCTTTCCTCTTGTAGGCGAACGGCGCTCGGGCGCACAGGACGAGCATGAATGAAGGAGCTTTCATTTTTTTCGTATCTATAATCGATGCCAACCGTTTCAGGTTCTCGGCTCCTTCTTCTATCGCGCTGTCCCCGCCCAGCTTGATTTCTATCAGCCCGTAGGATCCGTTTCTCAGATGGATGACGGCATCGCATTCCAAACCGTTTTTATCCCGATAGTGATACAAGGCACCATCCAGATAATCCGCATAGATTCTCAGATCGCGAATGCATAGATTCTCAAACATGAACCCCATGGTTTTCAGATCGTCGAGAAGATCCGCCGGCCCGATCCCGAGAGCCGCCGTTGCAATGGATGGATCCGTGAAATACCGCGTATCCGTCGTTCTGATGGCTGTTTTAGATCGCACGTTCGGATTCCAAGCCGGAGCATCTTCGATGACGAAAATCTTGGTAAGGGCATCTATATATGAATACAGGGTCGAGGCATCAAATGTATCCGAATGGTTGGCCAGCATATCCCGCCTGATCGTCTCCAAGGAACTTTGAGTCCCTATAGTTCGTGCATAAGACCGAAGAAGTCTTTTCGCCTTTTTCTTGTCCCTTCTTGTAGAATCCACTCTGCTGATGTCTGTCGAGACAATGGCATCAAAATAATCCACCGCTTGAAAAAGTGCCGGTCTTTCGTCTAAACCCACAGCCTTCGGCCAACCTCCTCTACAGAGTAAAAAGGCTATTTTTTCCAATCTTGTATCGTCTTCTGCGGAAATATGCCCCCCTTTGAACAAATCTCCAAGAGAAACCTCTCCGCGTGAATCTTTGGACTCGTAGAGACTCATGGTTCGCATGTACAACCTTGAAATCCTACCCGTTCCGGTGTGCATGGACGCATCAATTTCAGCGGGAACGGCAGATCCCGTCAGGATGAATTGGCCGAACGTATCTCGCCGATCCACCTCGTATCTGACTGCATTCCATAGATTGGGTGCTATTTGCCATTCATCGATCAATCTCGGCGTATCTCCTTCCAGCAAGCGAAGGGGAGAAAGTTCCGCCATGTCTTGATACTGCTTCGTCATGTCGGGTCTGTCCATCTCGAGAACACTGTTAGCTGTTTTTTTGCCGTCGTGGTCTTTCCACACCATTTGGGGTCCTTGGATCAATACGGCACCCTTGGCTTCCAACAGCGTATCCGCAATCCTGGGCAAATAGAAATCCATCGCTCCCATATCTCCTTTTGATTGCACGCGTTATACTACCAATCCAAGCGTTTGGCTATAATCCATTCCAGTATTTGGCTATATTTCATTCCAGCATTTGGCTATTAGTGTACGTTGCCTTAACGTGAGTCAGCCTTCTAAGCCTTGATCATCCGGATGAGCTTCCATTTCTTTAATCTCAGGCACATAATCCACAATATCACCGATATTGCAATGCAAGTATCCACAGATCCGTGCCAAAATCGCCATATTCACCGGCTCATTGTGACTTAGTCTGGACAGCGTAGCAGGACGGAAACCCGCCTCATCACGGAGTTTTGACTTGTTGATTCCATATTCTTCAATCCGTTTCCAGAGCTTTTCGTACGACCAAGCCATGATATTTCCTTCTTACCATTTACAAATTACCTACCGCGTTTGCTACCACGATGGCAGCAAGCGTGGTAGCAACACAACATCGTGGCAGCAAATTATTTGATCCGATACCTTGTGCCCCTACCGCTACCTAGCATCTCTATCCCATTGCTTCAACTCTTTTAAGATCCGGCTACGCTTGAACCCCACATGCTTTTCAATCTCGGCCTTGGACAAATCACCCTTTTCTGATAGAAGAAGCAGAATGCTTTCGCCAAAACTTGGTTCTTGAGAGTCGCTGTCATAG
>JAAYQW010000072.1 GCA_012519115.1 Spirochaetales bacterium | reverse complement strand
ATCCTCGACCTCGCGATCGGTAAGAGCGGAGGTGGGCTCATCCATGATGACGAGCTTGGCGTCAAGGCTGAGGGCTTTGGCGATCTCAACCATATGCCGCTGGGCAACGCTGAGATTTTTGACCAATGTATCGGGATTGATTGACAGCTGCATCCGGGCAAGAAGCTCTTGTGTCTCCTTGCGCATCTGTTTCCAATCGAGTTTTCGAGTTTTAGGATGGCGCACGTGGTGCCCCATGTAGATGTTTTCCGTCACGCTGAGCTCGGGAAACATCGAAGCCTCCTGGTGAATGGCGACGATTCCGGCTTCTTGGGCGGCGATCGCGTTTCTGAAGGTGACTTCTTCCCCCTCGAGAAACACTTTTCCGCTGGTGGGCTGGTAGACTCCGGTCAAAATCTTCACGAGAGTGGATTTACCCGCTCCGTTTTCTCCGATCAGCGCATGGACTTCCCCACAGCGCACCTTCAGGCGGACATCATCCAGCGCTCGGATGCCGGGAAATACTTTCGTCAGGTTCTGGACCTTAACCAATGGCTGGTTCACTCGTTCCTCCTCACATCAAGAACAACAAACATCGATCGGGCTCCTCACATCGTGAAGAACCCGATCGGAATACCTCTTAGAAGTACGCAGCGAACATCTCGACGTTGTCTTTATTGAAGACGTACGGGGTGCTCATGAAAATGATGCCGTCATCGAGAACTTTCATGCTTCCCATGCGACCGGCGGGGATTTCTTCACCGACACTACCCTTCTTCGTGCCATCGATGAGGGCATTGAGAAGATAGGTGGAGGTGTAACCGAGGTCGATCGGATTCCACAGAGCCATTTGACGACAGGTGCCGTCGAGGATGTATCCCTTCATTTCGGAGGGCAGTCCAAGACCGGTTACTTCGACGATACCGGCTTTTCCTTCATCCTTCACAGCCTGAGCGGTTGCCAGAAGTCCAACGGTGGTCGGACAAATGATCGCTTTAAGGTTCGGATACTTCTTCATCAGAGCGACAGCTTCGCGGTAGCTCTTGTCGGGAAGGTCATCGCCATAGACGACTTCGACAAGCTTCATCTTCGAATACTTGGGATCCTTGATCTCTTCCTTCATCCAGTCGATCCAGAGGTTCTGGTTCGTTGCCTGAGCGCTGGCGGAAAGCACAGCCACGTCTCCGGTATTGTTGGCGAGCTCAGCGGCAAGCTGAATCTGCTGTCGGCCGATCAGCTCCGCATTGGAGGGGAGCAAGTCGACGATTCGACCGCCGACGTTGATTCCGCTGTCAAAGCTGATCACTTTGATTCCGGCGGCCATCGCTTTCTTGGCGACGGGAATGAGGGCGTCAGCGTCGTTCGCACTGATCGCGATTCCATCGACGCGCTGGGCGATCAACGATTCGATGATCTCGATCTGTCCTTCAGCGGTCGGCTGGCTGGGACCCATATACGTGGTCTTGATTCCACCCAGTTCGGCAGCGGCTTCCTCGCTTCCTTTGAACACCGCATCAAAGAATCCGTTACCCATGTTCTTCACAAGGATGACGATCTCTTTCTGAGCTTTCGCTTCTTCCTTGGTTCCGGCAGCGAACAGCGTGCCGAAGGCCAAGCCGACGATAAGAATAACAAGTAGTGTTTTCTTCATCTTATGTCTCTCCTTTTCTGTATTTCTGCAATGCAGTTCTATGTTCTCCTGGTATTCAGGCTAACTCACGTAGTTACTTT
>JAAYQW010000071.1 GCA_012519115.1 Spirochaetales bacterium | reverse complement strand
CGGTTGATGCCGGGAAGGCTCTTGAAACGGCCGGCCTAAGGGCGGCATCCGGTTCGTGGGAGAGAATAGGCTCCTTCATCCACGAGCAGACCGAGCGCCGCGACTCGCTTGCCTACGAGATTGACGGTCTTGTCGCGAAAGTCGACTCGATCGCCTATCGGGATGTCCTCGGCTACACCGGCCACCACCCGAGGTGGGCGCTTGCTTACAAGTTTGAATCGCCGCAGGCGATCACCACTCTCCTTGAAATTGATATCCAGGTAGGCCGCACCGGGCGGGTGACCCCCGTGGCAAGGGTCAAACCCGCCCAGGTGGCGGGCTCGACGATCAGCAATATCACGCTCCATAATCAGGAGTATATCAACGCCCTTGAACTCGGAATCGGGGATGTCGTGGAGATCTCCCGGCGCGGAGACGTTATCCCGGCTGTCGAGCGGGTGATCGAGAAAGCGGAGGAAAGCCCCGGCGTGTGGCGGATGCCTTCTCATTGCCCCTCATGCGATACCCCGCTCGTGGAGCGGGGAGCGCACACCTTCTGTCCGAACGGTCAGCACTGTCCCGCTCAGATCCTCGGACGGATCGAATTCTTCGTCTCCAAAGGGGGGATGGACATCGAGAGCTTCGGACCTTCGACCGTTGCGGATCTGCTGAACCTCGGAGTGATTGAAGATATCCAGGATATCTATTGTATCGACTACGATCGGGTCCTGAGTGGTCAGCCGGGGTACGGACCGAAGAAGATCGCCTTGATCAAAGAGGGCGTGGAAAAGAGCAAGGACCGGCCGTTCAGGCAGGTGCTCGTGGCGCTGGGGATCGCCGAGCTCGGCAAGAAAGGCGCCGATATGCTGATTTCCAATGGGTTGAACTCGATCGACAAGCTCTTTGATGTCGCCGAGAGGAATGATGTCGAGACCCTCGTCTCGATCGACCAGATCGGAGAGAAGAGCGCCCGTCTATATATCGACGCCCTCAACGATCGGGATGTAAGAAACCGCATCGAGGGGCTTCGCCTGGCGGGGCTTTCGATGGAAGAAGAGGTTGAAGAGTCGACTGTGAAACAGATGTTTGCAGGGCAGACCTGGTGCATCACGGGAACGTTCGAGCACTTCAAGCCGCGGGATCTCGCCCTCAGGGAAGTGGAGAAGCGCGGGGGAAAGACGACCGGCAGCGTGACGCGCAACACGACCGTGCTGCTCGCCGGCCCGGGGGCGGGAAGCAAGCTCACGAAAGCCCAAGAGCTGGGAATCCGGATCATCGATGAAGCCGCATTTCTCCGAATGTTGAGCGAATGATGACATTTTTTCAGAAGTGTAATGACATTAGCGGAAAAAACGGGTATATAGGGGGAAAAGTGGAGGTAGCGCCATGCATGAACTCGCTCGTGAACTCAACCAAACCCTCGAAGATTCCGTCGTAGGCTCCCTGCTCTCGGAGACCGGCCGACGAATGTTTTTCCCCAAGGGAATCGTCGCCCAAAGCGCCGAAGCGACGGAAAAGGCTAAACGCTTCAATGCTACGGCCGGCTTGGCCACCTTGGGCGGTCAGGCGATGCACCTCCGTGATATTTTTGACCGGTTCGTTCCCGGGTCCTTCGTACCCAATGATATTTTCTCCTACTCCCCCGGCGGCGGCGATATGCGCCTGAGAAAGCTTTGGCTCAAGGAGATGACTGCAAAGAATCCCACATTGAAAGATAAAAAGATCTCCTTGCCGTTGGTGACCGCCGGATTGACCAACGGCCTGGCGATGATCGCTTCCCTGTTTGTCGATCCGGGCGATACATTCGTCCTCCCCGATTTGAATTGGGACAACTATGAGCTGATTTACCACCATCAATATAGGGCAGATGTAAAGAAATTCCCTTCCTTTACCGAGGAAGGGCATTTCAATGTAGCTGGACTTCTTAAGCTCCTCGAATCCGCCGGGACGAAGAAAGCCCATCTGCTGTTGAACTTTCCCAGCAACCCGGCAGGGTATTCTCTCACCGAAAGGGAACAGGATGAGCTGGTCGAAGGTCTCGTCGCATTGGCTGAAAAAGGAATGGTTCTCAACGTGATCGCCGATGATGCGTATTTCGGACTCTTCTATGAAGACGATATCGCAAAAGAATCCATTTTCGCCAAGCTCTGCGATGCCCATGAGCGGATCTTCGCGATCAAGAGCGACGGGGCGACAAAGGAAACCATGGTGTGGGGCTTCAGAATCGGTTTCATCACCTACGGCGCGAAAGGGCTTACCGACCAACAGCACGATGCGTTGAACAAAAAGACCCTCGGAGCGATCCGGACCTCGGTGTCCAATTGCGATCGTCCCGGACAAAGCCTTCTGATCAAAGCGATGCAGGAGGGTCGGCGTTATGAGATTGACAAGCAGGCGGTCTTCTCCGAGATGAAGCGACGCTATCTTGTTCTCAAAGAAACGTTGAAACGCTTTGAGGGGGATGAGAACTTGATCCCATATCCGTTCAACAGCGGATATTTCGTGGCATTCAAGACAAGAAAAAGCGCCGAAGAACTGAGGCGCCATCTCTTGGACCGGTACGAAGTGGGCACGATCAACATCGACAATACTACCCTTCGTGTCGCATACTGCTCGGTCGACTTGGAAAAAATCGGTGAGCTGGTAGAATTGATCTACCAAGCGGCAGGTGAGATATGGAATTAAAGAGCAAACTGTATCTGATCGATGAGCAGGGCGAGAAATTCATGGGTATCGGAGTGTTGTGGCTCTTGGAAGAAATCGCCCGCTGTTCCTCGTTGCGGAAGGCGGCCCTCGTTCTTGGCATTTCCTATTCGAAAGCGTATGGTATGATTGAGAACCTTGAAAAGGGGCTCAACATAAAGATGCTTGAACGCAAGCGCGGCGGCTCCTCGCGGGAGGGTGCGACCCTTACGAAAGCCGCCGAACGATTTATTGTAATCTATCGAACCTTTCATCTTGAAGCTAAGGAGCGCCTCGAGGCGCCGTACGAAGCATTTGTCGAAGCGATGGAGAGCGTAGTGGAGGAAGATGATGAGCACAAAGACCTATGATTTCACGATTTCGAGTTTAGGCGAAGCGAAAGTTCCCAACCCGATCATCATGGGGGATAAAAGCGGGGATGTCCAAGTGGATTATGTTCGCGACAGCGACCACATCCTCTTTGGAATCGAAGCGATGATGAATGAGGTCGG
>JAAYQW010000007.1 GCA_012519115.1 Spirochaetales bacterium | reverse complement strand
CACTTCCGACGCATTGTTCCCGTGGACGCTGTTCCAATACGCCGAGGAGACGACCAGCATCTGGCTGATCGTAAAGTACTTGTTCAACTGATCGAACGTAGCGCTCGCTCCGCCCCGGCGGCACGAGACCACCGAAGAGCCGACTTTCAGGGCGACCTCCTTCGACACGACCCGGAAGAGGCGGTCGACGAAGAGAGTGTTGGCGGCGGATGCGAAATGCACCGGCGACCCCAGGATCAATCCATCTGAAGCACGAACCTTTTCCGCTGCCGTGTTGACCAAATCGTTAAACACGCAGCGGCGGTTCTTGAAGCAATACCCGCAATCGGTACATCCTTGGATCGGATCGGTTCCGACCCAAAGGATCTCATGCTCGACCTTGTATTCATCAAGCCCTTTGGCGACCTCGACCAAGGCGCGGTTCGTGGCGCCCTTTTGATGAGGCCCCAAGTTGATCATCAACACCTTCATATCAGTACCTGCTTAGAATCTCCAGCGCTTTCTCCCGACCGATCGTCTCGAGGAACGAAGCGAGCTTCGGTCCGTGCGACCTGCCGATGAGAACCATGTATACGAGCTTGAAGAAATCACCGGTATCAAGACCGTTGTCCTTCGCCGCATCATAGAGGCGGGTGGTATAGGTCTGCTCATCCAGCGTATTCATCTCCTTCACGACTTCCCGCAAGGCGTGGATCGCCGCAAGTTCGGCGCCCTCGATCTCCACTTTGGGGTCGCTGTCCTTCATCAGGCGGAAGCGGAAATCCTCCGGACTGAACGTGGTGATCCAGTTCCAGGCGCAGATGGACCGGGCTTTCAGGCGTTCCAGCTGGCCGGGGGTGGCATCCTCCAAGGTGGAAAGAGCCCGATCGATATCACCTTCATGAAGCTGAAGGAGATTGCACAAGTGGCGGAAAGTAATCTGGTAGCCGGCTTCGGTGGGAACCTCCCCCACTTGGCTGAGCTCGTAAATCCGGCTTTCTTTCGCCTTGCGCTTCTCGTTCGCCGGCTGAAGGCCGAAATGGATCCGTTCACATGTATCGTAGTCTTCGTAGATCTTCAGCACATCCAGGTCGAAAGAGATCGCGAACTCGGTGTTGGGCCGGGTCGAAGCGAAGAGGTAGCGGGTCACTTCGGGGGTGTACACTTCAAGGACATCGGCTAGGGAGATGACCTCGCCGCTTGAAGAGGAGATCTTTCCACCTCGGCCCTTGATCGAGATGAAGTCGTACTGGAAGGAGACCGGGGCCTCGCCGCCGAAGACTTTCACCATCTTCCGCGAGGTGTCGAACGATCCGCCTTCGCTGTGGTGGTCCTTGCCCGCCGGTTCGAAATCGACCCCTTCATACGCCCATCTCATCGGCCAGTCCAAGCGCCAGGGCAGCTTCGCATGGGAAGTGGTCCGAAGGTCGATCGTCTCTTCCTGACCCGTCTCATCATCCCGGTAGGTAACCATCCACTCGCCGTCCCAGCCGAGGACGGTGGTGGTGTCCTTGCCGGTGAAGGAGGAGAAGATCGAGATCGGCCACCATGAGTCATCCAGCTCTTCGGTTCTGAACTCATCGAGGATCGCCCGGATCTCCTCCTTGTTCTCCAAGGCGGTTCTCATTCCCTCGGCGTACATCGAGGACTGATAACGCTGTGCCTGATAGAGGTACTCGGGAAACATGCCCACCAAGGGAAGAATCCGCTCCACATCCTCTTCGTGGCCCCGGGCGTAGTTCGCCGACCGGCCGGTGGTATCGGGAACACTGGTGATCGGTTTACGGAGATAGGTCTTGAGCAGCTCCTGGTCGGGCATGTTCTTCGGCACTTTTCTGAAGACGTCGTAATCATCCCAGCTGTAGATGAAGCGGACGTTTTCCCCCTTCTGCCTCAGCGCGCGAACCACCAGATCGACGCTGATCATCTCTCGGAAGTTTCCGATGTGAACCGTACCTGAGGGAGTGATGCCGCTTGCACAGGTGTACAGATCCTTCTCCCCTTTCTCTCGAATAATCTTGTCGGCGTAGATATCCGCCCAGTGTGTTGATTGACTCATAACGTCCAAGTATAGTGAAAGCCGCACTTTGACTCAAGGTTGCTCTTACTTTACATTCCCCGCCAAATCCTTTAGATTACAAACAGATTTTTCCCGGGCCCATAGCTCAGTTGGTTAGAGCATCGGACTCATAATCCGTGGGTCGAAGGTTCAAGTCCTTCTGGGCCCAATCTGTTTTTTCTGACCTGATTAGACTCCAAT
>JAAYQW010000070.1 GCA_012519115.1 Spirochaetales bacterium | reverse complement strand
TTCTTAAGATCGGCGATGACTGTCCCCGGGAGGTGGTCGACACCGCCCTGTCGACGACGTTCGGCATCGTCGGGTACAGCCGCTCATTCAGCGCCCCCAAGGAATTGGAGGCGATCCATGAGGCGGCCAGGGAGGCGATCGGTGAAGGTCCGTTTGCCGAAGGCAAAGGCTCCTTCAAGGTGATCAGCCGGCGGGCAGACAAGAGCTTCCCTTTGACGAGCTACCAGCTGGACGTCGAGCTGGCGAAAACGGTTCATGAGGTCCATCCCGACCTCACCGTCGATGTGAAGAACCCCGATCTGGTTCTGTATTGTGAGATCAGGGACAAGGCATACCTGTATACGACGCAGAAGAAAGGCCTCGGAGGGCTTCCGGTCGGCAGCGCCGGCAAAGGACTGCTTCTGCTCAGCGGAGGGTTGGACAGCCCCGTCGCGGGATTTCTGGCCGCTAAGCGGGGAGTGAAGATGGATTGCCTCTACTTCCACGCCTACCCATATACGAGCGACGAGGCGCTTGAAAAGGTGAAGACCCTCGCCTCCCTCATCGCCCCCTATCTTCAGGGAACGCGCCTGTGGGTGGCGCACTTCACGGAGGCCCAGCTGCAGATCAAGCGGACCGCCTTGGAGAACGAGACGACGCTGATGTTCCGGGCCGCGATGATGACGCTGGCCAACAGGCACTCCGAATGGACCGGCAGCCAGTGCATCATCACCGGCGAAGCGCTGAGCCAAGTGGCCAGCCAGACCCTCGAGGGGCTTTCCTTCAGCGATTCCTTCAGCGAGCAGCTGGTCCTCCGTCCGCTCATCGGTATGGACAAGCAGGAGATCATGGATCTGGCGAGGAAGATCGGTACCTACGAGACCTCGATTCTTCCCTATGAGGATTGCTGCGTCCTCTTCAGTCCCAAGCACCCGCTTACCCGGCCCGACAAAGCGGTCGCAACGGAACACTACAACACAATGGGGATCGAGCCGTTCATCGAGGAGGCGCTCTCAAATCTGGAGGTGTTTCATTTCAATGAACTGGGAGAAATCATCGAGGAGAACCGTCCTACCCCCAACCGGCTTTTTTGAGTATCTTTATCCTATGAAGATTGTAAGACTTTCCAACCGGGACGAACTTCTTGAGCTGTTCAAGAGGGAAATTAAGGAGATCAGGCAACAAAAACCTGAAGGTCTCATGCACATCGCCTTGGCCGGAGGTCGAAGCATGGGTGCAGCGGTTGGGGCGATTCTGGCTCAAGACCCGGACACCCGGAATCGGATGCGCTTCTATCTTGTCGATGAACGCCTGAAGGGTGATAAGAACAAAGATACTCTTCTCAATGAAGGTCTGACCGATCCGATCGCGATTCCCGAGCTTGGGAAACCCCTTTCGAAGGAGCCCTTCGACCTCGTGTTTCTGGGAATCGGGGAAGACGGACACTTCGCTTCGCTGTTTCCCGGCACCTATACGGAAGACAAGACCGAGGAGCAGGTGCTGCTCGTCGAAGACAGCCCCAAACCCCCGAAACGACGAACGACGCTTTCCTACCGGGGCTTTCGGACCCTTGCCACTTCGAAGGTGTTTCTTCTCTTCCTCGGCGAAGGAAAGCGGGAGGCTCTCAGCCGGGTTCTTTCAGGTGAAAGTCCCGAGACGCTTCCCGTCTCCTTCTTCGTCACCGAATCGTTCGATTCGACGATCATCACCGACCTCAAGGAGTAACCATGCGCACAATCATCATTCAGTTCGGCGGAACCGGCGATCTGGCGGTGAAGAAGCTCTACCCCGCCTATCGGAACCTGATGGGGCATGGATATGAATTTGAAGTTCTCGCCCTCGGCCGGAGGTATACGGATCGCGAGGAATTTCTCAAAGAGACAGTAGACAAGGATGCTCCGAAGAGCTTTACCGATCATCTGGATTATCTCTTCTACGACACCTCCGAGGAGCAGGCGGTTCCCAATCTGATCGCCAGCCTCACCGAGAAGATCAAGGGCAGCAGGAACGTCCATTTCATCTACTATCTGGCGCTTCAGCCGTCCCTCTACGAGGATGCGATCCATCAGATCAAAGAAGTGGACAACGCCCTTTCCTGTGACTGCAAGCGCACCAAACGGATCGTCGTCGAGAAGCCGTTCGGCTTCGATCTTGAGAGCGCGAAGCGTTATAACGAGATCCTCGAACAGGCGTTCACCGACAAGGAAATCTATCGGATCGACCACTACCTCGGTAAGGAGTTCATGCAGAACATCCTGCTGATGCGGTTCCACAACGACATCATCAGATGGATCTGGGACAACCGGACGATCGAGTCGATCCAGATCATCTTCGACGAGACGCACGGGGTCGACCAGCGCCTCGGGTTCTATGAGAAGATCGGGGTGGTCCGGGATACGATCCAAAACCACATCATGCAGATCATCACATACCTCACGATGGGCGAGCCCGCTTCTCTCTCCCCGGGCGACATCGCCATCGAGAAGGTGAAGGTCCTCAAGTCGATCAGTCCGATCGAGGATTTCTACATGGGCCGATACGAATCTCTCGGTGCCACCAGCGGACGTGTCGTCCAGACGCCCACCTACGGCGCGTTCAAGCTCTATGTGAACAGCTATGATTTTGCGAACATCCCGATCTATGTCCGGACGGGCAAGATGCAGAAGGAACCCAAAAGCCTGATCTACATCAAGTTCAAGAACATGACGAAGCAAGTGATGCACAATGCGAAGATTGCCGACAACTCGGTGATCATCACGATCCATCCCGAGCTCACCATCGACATCTCGATGAACCTGAAGGT
>JAAYQW010000069.1 GCA_012519115.1 Spirochaetales bacterium | reverse complement strand
TTTGACCGACGTAGATCCGTTCATTCGGCAGGCCATTCAACTCTTGAAGGGTCATCCAGCCGATCGGAAGATTTTGTGTCCGAACGATCGTGGAAAGCATGTCCCCTTCCCTGACCGTATAATAGCGCCCGTCTCGGTCGGGTATCTTCAGCGAGGTGCCTTCGGTAACCGCCTGGACATTTCTGATTTCGTTGATCGTTACCAACGTCTGTACTTTCAAACCATGCTGTTCGGCAATCGAATGCAGATCTTCACCCTCTTGCACGACGTGGGTGGCGAACTGGACGCTTTTGCTTGAAGGAGGCCGAGCATCGAGTCGTTGCGCCTGACTCACCGGTTCACTCGGCTTGGGAGGAGTTACAGGTTGAGGTGCAGTCTCTTCGGCGACGACGGGCTGCTCGATGATCTGGGTGGGTTTCACCTCTTCAGGGATACTGAACTGAAGCCAAAGGATGATTACCGCGACACAGACGGCGATACCGAGAACGATGACCCCCAAGAGGGTTTTGCTCGGTCCACGCCTCCGTTTTCTCCTTGAGGAATTCCGGTCGTGCATATCATCATAGTAGTCTCGCGCCATATCTCGACAATGCCTCTCCCCCATAGTAGTATAAATCGACCATGACTACCAGTCCAAATCATCGCCATATCAAACTCTTCATCACCCTTATCGGGGCAGCTTTGCTTGGTTTGGCGTTCAGATTTGGGGTTTTAATGCTTAAACAGTTCCAAAACACCAAGCGTTACGAGAATCCCGTCGTTGCCGATCGAGTCGTCCGCGGGACGATATATGATCGAAACGGACGTATTCTGGCGATCCAGACTCCCTACTGGGGAGTCTACTTTCATCTCAACAAGATAAAGGATTTGGAGCTGGTCAGCGAGGTTGTCGCTCCTTTTGTTCAGATGAGCCCCTCTGAAATCATCGAACGAACAAAGGCCTATACCACATATGCCCAGATCAGCGGTCGAATCGATGAGGATCAGGTTGAACCGTTGTTGGCTACGCTGTCAAAATACAACCTCCTCGATTCGGTCAACGTTGAAAAACGAATCGGTCGAACGTATCCCTCTCTGTTTCATGCCGCTCAGATTCTCGGCTTCACCAACGCTGAAGGCGAAGGAATCGAAGGTCTCGAGTTCGCACTGGAAAAACAGCTTAACCCCTACCCGCGAGTCAGTGAGGAACAGATCACCTATGGAAATGACGTATATCTCACCCTGGACATGGACATCCAATACGCCTTGGATGTCCAGCTTCAGGAGATCGCGGATCTCTATGATCCGAACATCATCATGGGAATCATCATGGATGCGAAGACCGGAGATATCCTCGCTCTCGGAAGCTACCCGTGGTATGACCCGAATTCATTCAATCGCTCAACCACCCGCCAGCGGACTAACAACACGATCAGCACCCTCCTTGAACCCGGGTCGGTCTTCAAGCTGTTCAGCCTCGCTTCGGTTCTCAAAGCCGGCGAGGCGCAGCTTGACGAACACTTCGAGTGCACCGGCAGCTACTCCTTCCAGGCAGGCAGCTCGACGGTCACGATCAATTGCGCCACCGCCCACGGAACCATCGATCCACAGATGATGATCGCCAAATCCTGCAACGGAGCGATCGCCCATTGGGCTCGTCAGACCGATGAAGAGGCTTTTTATCAAACGCTTGTCGATCTGGGGTTCACCCGAAGCTGGGATATCGGCCTCCCCTCCCGCCCTCGGGCCCAGATCGCGGAGCCTTCAACATGGTCAGCCCGCAGCCAGGCGACGATCGGCTTCGGCCAAGAGCTGTTGACGACCTCATTGCACCTTGCGACCGCAGCTACGGCGTTGGGAATCGACGGAAATCTTCTTCAGCCTCATCTGATACTCCGCATTGCCGACGCAAACGATGGAACCATCGTGAAACAACGGGAAAAGGAGGTCGTCGCACACCTGTTCGACCATGCCGATACCCGGATCATCCGTGAAGGAATGCACAAAGCGACAAGCGATGAAGGAACCGGACATAAAGCCCGGGTGAAAGATCTTGAGATCGGGATCAAGACCGGAACCGCTCAACTCTTCAATCCTGAGAAAAACTCCTATAGCGACGGATCGACCCTCGCTTCAAGCTTGGCGCTCGCCCCGATCGACGATCCTGCCTATATCATCTACATCGGTGTCGAAGGAGGGCGCGGCTGGGGTGCAGACCTCGCGGCTCCGGCGATCGGCAATCTCGTTCAAGCCCTCATCAGTCAAGGCAAGCTCAGAAGAACTCGCTGAGCTCGATCGAGAATCCGTGGAGTCGACTGAAGATATATTGCTCATTCGCCAAGCTGAAGCCCATCGCCACGCTCGCACCCTCACCGAAGGCGAAGAGCGGGAGATTCGCCAGATTGGCAAGCGCAAGCACATTGCCCAGCGTATGCGTCTCATCGGTCTTGGCAAAGGCGAGGGCCACGGGAATGTGTTGTGGAAGAAGTTTGGTGACCGCAAGCATATCACTGACTTTTGAGGACCCGCCAAACACGAGGACAAGAAGCTGGACTTGGTGACTTGAAAGGAGCGGAATGACATCATGGATGTTCCCAAGATCGATGATCAGGTGGTCGTAGCTGTCCAGACGGACGATTTCATCAAGATCGCTGATCCGTTCAAACTCGACCCCGCAATCATGGGCCAGCATCCTCAGCAAGCGATCGTTTGAAGATCCGATCTCGACCAAAGCGATTTTTTTCTGGCCGCGCAGGCGAAGGAATCGAGCGATCTTTGCAGCCATCGTGGTCTTTCCGCTCCCGGACGGACCGGCGACATAGATCTCCCGTTCTCCAACCTTCTCCTTGAAACGAAGATTGTCAAAGAGATGGTGGAGAAGCCTGAACTCGACCTCGCGTTCGAGCAGCGAATGTCCGCTGATCCGAAGGCTTTCTTCCACCGGTCGGACAAACGAGTACGGAAGGTCGTTTGCGGCGATCAGGGCCGCCAAGGCCTCGGAAGCATGATCTTCCCCTTCCTGCTTCTTCGTTCCAACCAGATAATAGAGGATTTCACACTCCGCTTTTCCTCTTTCAAAGCGATCATAGCGGGCATGAATTCGGACGCTTTGACCGTGACGTGAACGAACCTCCCGAAGGGCTCGTTCATAGTCGCTGGCGGTGTGGCGCAAAAATTCCATATCGCTCCTACAGAATAAACCGGGAAAGATCCTGATCTTCGACGATGTCACCCAAGCGCTCGTCGACATATTCCTCGGTTATCGAAATATGCTGCCCGGAAAGCTCGTCGGCGTTGAAGGACAGCTCCTCCAAAAGCCGTTCCATGATGGTGAACAGTCTTCGAGCTCCAATGTTATCATGCGAAGTGTTCACTTTGAAAGCGATTTCGCTGAGCCGGCGGATCGCCGCATCTTCAAAGGTGATTTCAACCCCTTCGGTCTTCAGAAGCTCCCGATATTGCATCGTCAGAGCGTTCTGCGGTTCGGTGAGGATCCGATAGAAATCATTCGCCGTCAGATCATTCAACTCGACCCTGAGAGGAAATCGCCCCTGAAGCTCGGGAATCAGATCGCTGGGCTTGGAAACGTGGAACGCCCCGCTGGCGATGAAGAGGATGTGAGTGGTGTCGATGACGCCCCACTTCGTCGACACGCTCGTTCCTTCGACGATCGGAAGGATATCCCGCTGAACGCCCTCTCGGGATACATCGATTCCGCTGGTTGGTCCGCTTTTGGCGACTTTATCGATCTCATCGATGAAGACGATCCCCATCTGCTCAACGCGCTCCTTCGCTTCATCGATCGCCCGGTCGTTGTCAACCGCTTTCTCCGTCTCCTCTTCGGTAAGAATTTCCCGAGCCCGCTTGATGGTGACTTTTCGGACATGGCCTTTGCCGCCGAAGATCGAGCCGAGGCTGGCCATCGCTTCCTGGATCTCCTCCATGTTGGGAGCGCCCATCACCTCGATGCCAACGTGCTTCCGCGCCTGAACGTTCAACTCGATCGTCCGATCGTCGAACCTGCCCTCGCGGAGCATCGTCCGAAACCGTTCGCGCAGACGCCCATCCCCTTCGGGAGCGACGATGTCCATATCGGGTTCATTTTTCATCTGGGGAAGCAGCAGGTCCAACAGCCGCTCTTCAACCCGTGCTTTCACTTTTTCCGTTTGTGCTTCGGCGAGCTCGGCTTTGGTCTGCTGGAGAGCCACGCTCATCAAATCACGGATGATCGATTCCACATCCCGGCCGACATACCCTACTTCGGTGTATTTCGTCGCTTCCACTTTGATGAACGGAGCGTTGGAAAGCTTGGCGATTCTTCGCGCGATCTCCGTCTTGCCGACCCCCGTGGGTCCGATCATGATGATGTTCTTCGGTGAAACTTCATCGCGAATCGCTTCGGGAAGCTTCTTTCGGCGAGTACGATTGCGGATCGCGACCGCGATCGTCCGTTTGGCGGCCTCTTGGCCGATGATATATTTATCAAGCTCAGCGACGATCTGTTTCGGCTTGAGCTCATCCAACTTTCGAACGGTGGAATTTTCCATGCCTTACAATACCTCGGTGATAATTGAATCGTTGGTATAAATGCACAACGTAGCGGCGACTTCGACGCTTTTACGGGCGATCTCTTCGGCGTTGAGATCCGTATCACTGTCCAAGTAAGCCAATGCGGCGGCAAGAGCGAAGTTTCCGCCGCTGCCGATGCCGATCGCATCCCGTTCCGGGTCGACCACGTCACCGGTGCCGCTGATCAGATAGATCTTCTTGCCGTCGCTGACGACCATCATCGCCTGCAGCTGCCTCAGGGCGCGATCGGTTCGCCACTGCTTCGCCAATTCGACGGCGCTTCGGGTAAGATCGCCGCTATGCTCCTTCAGCTTCGTTTCAAAGAGCTCGAAGAGCGTAAATGCATCGGCGGTGGTTCCGGCAAATCCGGTGATGATCTTTCCATCATAGAGGCGGCGGACCTTATGGGCATTGCCTTTCAAGACCGCATCGCCATAGGTGACCTGTCCGTCACCGGCTATCGCTACGTGACCGTCTTTTCGGATCGCCACGATCGTCGTTCCTTTAAATTCATTCATCGCTTGTTCCTTCTCCCATGGGGGTGATAATCGGCTACGACCTTGCTCAGGCGCGCTTGGGAAACGTGGG
>JAAYQW010000068.1 GCA_012519115.1 Spirochaetales bacterium | reverse complement strand
TTCGTTGCACCAGCCGTATCGAGCCATCGCCGTTTTGATCGGAATCGGATTCGTTTCCAGGAAACAGGCACGGAAGAAGCTGGAAATGGTCGCTTCCATCTCTTTCGCTTCCGGCATCGCTCCGCTGAGAGCTTTTTGAACCATCGTCGAGATATATCCCGGAATGAGGTTTGAAGCGACGCTGATCACCCCGTGTCCGCCTATTTCAATCAATGGCAGGCACATATTGTCATCCCCGCTGAGGACGAAGAACTCCGGTCGCGAGGAGTCGATCACCTCTTGCATCTGCTCAAGCTTTCCGCTCGCTTCTTTCACTCCGATGATATTGGAACACGCTTCCTGAAGGGCTATCACCGTCGCCGTCTCGATATTCACTGCGGTCCGGCCTTGGATATTGTAGAGGATGCAGGGAATATCGACGCTGTCAGCGATCTCCTTGAAATGTTGAAAAAGACCTTTCTGAGTCGGTTTGTTGTAATACGGACTGACAAGCAACACCGCATCGGCACCGACCTGCTGGGCGTGCCGGGAGAGGCGAACCGCCTCATCGGTCGCATTCGAGCCGGTTCCTGCGATGACCGGCACCCTCCCGTTTGCAAACTTTACCGTCAGCGCGATGACCCGGTCGTGCTCGTCGTGACTTAACGTCGGCGACTCGCCGGTCGTCCCGCAGGGAACCAGCCCGCTGATTCCGCTTTCGATCTGATATTCTATGATCGCCTCCAGAGCATCCTCGTCCAGATTATCTTTTGCGGTGAACGGGGTGACGAGTGCAGTGTGCACGCCCCTGAAATCAATTGTCTTCATTGCCTTGTCTCCTATCGCAGAAATACTGCGTCAACCATATCTTCCAACGTATACAATCCACTCTTTTGTTCTTTCAGCCACGCGGCGGCAGCCACTGCGCCAAAAGCGAAACCGTCCCGGTTTCGGGCGGTGTGAATCAGTTCGATCGTGTCTTCCGGACTGTCAAAGAGGACGGTATGGGTGCCCGGCACCGAGCCGACCCGAAGGCTTGAGACGTGAAGCACCTCGTCGCTTCGTCTTTGGTGCTGGGTTTCATACTCTATTCGGGTTTTGCCGGGAAAGCCTTCCAACACGGTCGAGGCGAGCATGCTCGCCGTTCCCGAAGGGCTGTCCGCTTTCTTGTTGTGATGCACTTCGATGATTGCCGGATCGTATCGTCCGGTCCGTCCATACAGAGCGGCGGCATAGCGCACGCTGCGCAGAAAGAGCGCCACTCCCAAGGAAAAATTCCCGCTGTAGAGAATCGTCGCGTTCGCTTCATCGACCATTGATGCGACTTCACCAAGATGTTCATACCAGCCGGTGGTCCCGATCACCGCGGAAATCCGGTTTTTTATGTAGAAACGAATATGCTCAAAGGCTACATCAGGATGGGTGAAGTCGATCGCGACGTCACAGCCTTGAAGATGTTCAAGGGTCAATGATTTCTTCGCTCCCTCCACAAAAGGATCGATGATCGAAGAGATCGTATGCTCTTGGGCAAGGGCATGGGTCTCGATGATCTTTCCCATCTTCCCATACCCGACAAGTGCGAGCTTCATAAGCTTCCTCCCATATGGGAAGAAGCCTAGCAGAAAGCTACAAGAGTGTCTACAGTATAACAGAATGTTTTTATAATAACATAACTACCGTCTTCGTTTCTTCCGTTCCTCGCTCGCTCTGATCAGGTCGGCGAAGGAGGAGCCGGAGGACTCCCGCTCCTTGAACACGTGCTGTTTGGGTACCGCTCGGTGTTGCAGTTTCGAGGGACGAACCACTTCGATCGTCGTCTCCCATCGATAGGGATGCTCCTCCGGGGTTTTCTTCTTCACCACTACCCGCTTCTTTGCCGGTTCAGGGCTGCTTCTTGCCTTGACCGCCACCACTTTTTTAGGGGTGGCGGGCTCTTTCTTCTCCGGTTCGACGAACACCCGCTTCCTGATCTCTTTTTCTTCATAGGAGCAGGAGAGCCGTTGGCAGATGAAGTGAGGTTGGCCGATCGGATCGGTAACCTTCATCATCACGCTTGAACAATGAGGACAGGTTTTCGACCCCGGAAAGTGCGGAGCGAACATTTCGCCGCTCCGCTTTACCTCTTCCACGAGTGCTCGGGCGCTCTCTTTGATGTCGGAGAGGAACGGTCCGACCTCCTCAACCCCTTCGGCGATGTTGGAGAGGCGTAATTCCCATTCACCGGTGAGGGCTGCACTCTTCAGACTCGAAGGAACCAGGCGGATAAGCTCTCGTCCTTTGGGGGTGGGGACCAGATCCTTGCCATCCCGTTCGATGTAGGTGTTTTGAAGCAGCTTTTCGATAATATCCGCCCGCGTGGCGGGAGTACCGAGCCCACCGCCCATCTGTTTCTTCAACAACGGATCATCCACCAGCCGGCCGGCGTTCTCCATCGCCGAAAGCAGGGTGGCTTCCGTGTAGCGAAGAGGTGCGGGCGTCGTGAATCGCCGCAAGGCGGTGTCAAGGACGGGAAGGCTCTGTCCGACTGTCACATCTTCCTTGGTATATTCCTCTTCATCCACGAACTCGGCGCTCTTGAGGCCGCTTCTCAAAGCGACCTTTCGCCACCCCGGATCGAGCGGTCGGGTCGTTCGGTTCTTGAAGACGAGACCTTCGGCTTCGATCGTGGTGAGGATCGAATCGTAGCGATAGGAGGAGGAAAGAACCTCCAGGAAGCGAAGAGCGATCAGATTGAAGAGATCGTTCTCTTTTTTCGACAAGGAAGAAGGATCCACGTGTATTTCAGTGGGGATGATCGCATGGTGATCGGTGACTTTTGCATCTTGGACGAAGCGGTCTTCGTCAAAACTGTATCCTTCGGTGAGATATTGGCGGGCGACCGGGCCAAAAACGGTTTTCGTCAACGCTTCGATCCTTCGATTGAGGGTCGGCAGAATATCGGAAGTGATATAGCGGCTGTCGGTTCGGGGGTAGGTCACCACCTTGTGGCGTTCATAGAGGCCTTGAAGGATGTCAAGCGTTTCTTTTGCGCTGAAATCAAGGAGGGTGTTGGCATCCCGCTGAAGAGCGGTCAGATCGTACGCCAAGGGGGAAGGAATTGTCTTTTCATCCCGATACACGTCACTCACCGTTCCGCTTTTACCGGTAATCCTTGCTTGGTACTCCTTGGCTAACTCCTCGGTTTCAATCCGGCTGGTCTCTTCGGTAGGCCATAGCGTGGCGGAAATCGGACCGAACCGGGCTTTCAGAGTCCAGTAGAAGCGACCGTTGAACGCTTCGATCTCATCTTCACGGTCGACGATCAATGCAAGAATCGGAGTTTGCACCCTGCCCGCGGAGAGCCGGGCATCGTAGTGGCAGGTAAGAGCACGGGTAACGTTCATTCCGACGTACCAATCCGCCGCTGCTCGGCTGAACGCCGCGCTGTAGAGGTTTTCATACAGGCTTCCGTCTTTGAGGTCGGCGAATCCGTTTTGAATCGCCTCTTCCGTCTGGCTGCTGATCCACAGGCGTTTTATCGGACCTTGGTAGCCGGACTCTTCGATGATCCAGCGGGCGACCAGCTCCCCTTCCCGTCCCGCATCGGTGGCGATGATCAACGAAGCGATATCCGTTCGATCGACGAGGGATTGAATGATGAGAAACTGATCTTTGGTCTGATCGATCACCTCGAGCTTCAACTCGGAGGGAAGCATCGGCAGATCCCTTAGTGACCACCGTTTATAGGAATCATTGTAGATGGCCGGCTGAGCCAATTCGACCAGATGGCCCAACGCCCATGTAATGATATACTCCGGTCCTTCAATGAACCCTTCATAGCGCTGATTGCACCCCAACACCCGGGCAAGCTCCCGCCCGACACTCGGCTTTTCCGCCAATACCAATTGTTTCAAAGGCTCCTCCACCCTCGTGATGATATCGTCCAGGAGCCCGGTTTGCAAGGCGGATTGTATGATGAAAGGCTTTACTTCCGGGAATTATCGTGTATACTGATATACGCATATAAGAACAGCGTTCCTATATACGAACAAGAGAGAGTTTCATGGAGCCGAAACACCGCACAACTGCCCGAATTCTCGATATTTTTGAACTTGTCGCAGCCCACCCTGAGGGTGTTTCGCTTGCGTCCATCTCCCAACGGCTTTCCATTCCCAAATCGAGTCTGCATCCGCTTCTTCTCACGCTCACCGATCGTCACTATCTCTATCACAAAGCGAAGGAAGAGCGTTATTACCTTGGAGAAAGTCTGTTCGTCGTTGGAAACAAATATGTGAACGATGCGGACATTCTCAGTGAAATCCGAAACATCGTGTTTGAAATCTCCAAGGAGCTCGGAGAAACCCTCTACTTCGGGGTGCTTTCCGATCTTGATGTGCTGTACCTCATCAAAGCTGACCTCTACAGCCAGTTTCGGGTTGTTTCCATTCCGGGAAACAAACTGCCGGCCTACTCGACCGGCTACGGTAAAGCGCTCTTGAGCCAATTTGGACCGGAAGAGATCCGCTCCTTCTATCCCAACGGCAAGTTGAAACCGGTCACCGATCGTACGATCGGCGATACCGATGAGCTTAATCGGCAATTGGAAGAAATTCGCCGGTGCGGTTTTTCCTTTGAAAAGGGTGAATCGACCGAAGGGATCCAATGTGTCGGCGTACGGATCGAGAATAGCGGCGAGGTTCTTGCCGGCCTGTCCGTCGCTGTACCGGAGCTCCGCTACACAGAAGAACGGGAAAAACTCTTCAAAAAAGCGCTTAAAAAAGCAAAGCACAAGATTGAACAAGTTATCGAACAACGACGCAGTCAATGGATATACAGCGGAGAAGCAGAGCGATGAAGAATGAAGTCATTACGATCGGTGAAAGCCTGGTAGCGTTTATTCCCAACAGCCACATGAAGCTCAGGTATGTTGACTCCTTTACCAAAGTGGTCGTCGGGGCGGAATCAAACGTAGCCGTCGGCCTTTCCAAGCTGGGACACCGCAGCGGATGGATCAGCAAACTCGGCAATGATGAGTTCGGAGCGTTCGTTCTCCGTGAACTGCGTGCAGAAGGTGTCGACACCGGTGAAGTATCGATCTGTGATAATCTGCCCACGGCGATCATGTTCAAACAATTCTCCAATGATGAAGAATCGAGCGTCTTTTACTATCGCTCCAACTCCGCCGCCAGCACCCTCTCCGTTGACGATATCGATTGGGAGCTCCTCAAAAAGACCAAAGTCCTCCACCTTTCGGGTATCACTCCCGCCCTCAGTGAAACGACGGAAGCCCTTACCCTTGAGCTGTTCCGGTTCGCCAAAAAACATAACATCCTCATCAGCTTCGATCCGAACATCCGCTTGAAGCTCTGGGATGAGGAGCGGGCTCTTTCAACGCTCCGTCCCCTCGTCGAACAAGCGGATATCGTCCTGCTCGGAGAGGATGAAGCCGCCTTGCTTCTTGACGAAAGTGACCCAAATTCGGTTTGCAGAACTCTCTTGGACTTTGGCGTTCGATATGTTGCCGTTAAAATGGGAGACAAAGGAGCCTGTGTCGCCGATTCCGAAACGATCGTCCAGATTGATCCCTATCCTGTGACGGTGGTCGATACGATCGGGGCGGGAGACGCGTTCAATGCCGGCTTCCTCGCCGGTCTTCTGGAAGGGCGCGACATCGAAACGTCAGGGAAAATGGGAGCTCTGATGGGAGCGATGGCGGTTTCCTCCGTCGGAGATACGGAAGGATTGCCGGAGCGGCCTGTCTTCGATCGACTGATGAAACATATCAAGGAGATTGCGCGATGAGAGAAAGCGATCTTGTTCTTTCAGCTCTCGGGGAGACTCGGGTCATCTCCATCATCCGGGGGGTCGATCCGGTCTATATGAACCAGGTCATCGATTCCCTGGTCGACGGAGGAATACGGCTCTTGGAGATAACTCTCAATTCGGAGAACGCCCTTTCCATCATCGAAGAACAGCAGGAGCGAACGGACCTCATCGTTGGAGCGGGGACGGTCCTGAATCTCGCCGATGCCAAGGCGGCGATCGATGCCGGAGCGGCGTTTGTATTGGCCCCCACCCTTGACTCCGAGGTCGTTTCCTACTGCGTTGAGCGTGATATCCTCGTGGTTCCCGGGGTATTCACTCCCACCGAGGTATTGAGCGCCCACAATCTGGGAGCGAAACTGATCAAGATCTTCCCGGCGGGCGGCATCGGACCTCAATACATCAAAGACCTTTTAGGACCGTTGAACGGAATCTCGCTGCTCCCCGTCGGGGGCATTACCATCGAGAACACTCCCATCTTCATGAAAGCGGGAGCGTTCGCCGTAGGCGTCGGCTCATATCTGGCAAATCCGGCTCTTGCCAAGGAACACAATTGGCAAGAGATCGCCCGCCGCGCTAAAGCGTTTATTTCCGCGGCAAGAATATAGGAATTTCGCCGTTGTGCGAATCACACAATACAAAAAGAGGTACAACATGAAAAAAACTCTTATTGCTCTTTTACTTCTTACCCTCGTAGTTGGTTCCGCATTTGCTCAAGGCGGTGCGGAAGCATCCGCTGCCACCTACCCGACCGGACCGGTCTCTGTAATCGTCCCCTATTCGGCCGGTGGCGGAACAGACTTGATCGCCCGTGCGCTCGTTGATGCCGCAAAGGGATCGTTTCCCAAAAACATCACCGTTGAAAACCGCACCGGCGGCGGAGGCGCGGTCGGAATGTCGTTCGGTGCCAATGCGAAAGCTGATGGATCGGTCATCACGATGATCACCGTCGAGCTGGTCACCCTTCCCCACACCGGAACCGGTGGCGGAATCTACTATGACCAATTCAAACCTATCATGATGGTCAACAGTGCCTATGCGGCGGTTACCGTTCAAGCGAGCTCCCCCTACAACACCCTCGGCGAATTCCTCAGCGCTGCAAAAACGAAGAGCATGCGGGTCGGCAACTCCGGTGTCGGTGCGATCTGGCACCTCGCCGCAGCGGGTCTCGGAAAAGCCGCGAACGTTTCCTTCAACCACATCCCGTTTGAAGGAGCCGCTCCCGCAATCACCAGTCTTCTCGGCGGACACATCGATGCGATCACCGTCAGCTATGCTGAGGTCGCCTCTCAGGTAGCCGCCGGAAACCTGAAGGTTCTTGCGGTTCTCGCACCAGAACGGATTGCCGCGACGCCGAATATCCCAACTGCCAAAGAGCTTGGATATGACGCGGTAGTCGGAACGTGGAGAGGTCTCGGTGTTCCCAAGAACACTCCCGACGATGTTGCGAAGAAGATCTATGATATCTTCGATGCCGCCGCTAAATCTCCCGCTTTCGTGAAGTTCATGCAAGACACCGACAATATCATCGACATCCTCGACGGTCCTGCCTACGGCAAGCGCCTCGCAGTTGATAACGAGATGTTCAAGGCGTTGATCAATGAGCTTGGCTTGAAGCAACAATAAGTTGATGCCCCCCTCGCCCCGGCTCGGGGCGAGGGGATCTTCTTGTTTATAAGGAATCACCCATGAAAAAAGCAAACTTTGTCGTCAGCGGTGCATTTACCCTTTTCGCCCTGGCAATAATCTTTTTGTCTCGCTCCTATCCCCCATCCAATCATGGGGTTCCGGGTCCGAGAATGTTCCCCCTCATCATCGCGGTGCTCATCATCATTTCGTCGGCAGCACTCTTCATCAACACCCTGAGAATGAAACCGGAAGATGACGTCCCTGTCGATTTGACGAGTAGAAACGTCTTGAATGTGTACATAACGATCGCCGGACTCATCGTCTATATCACCCTGCTGCCCCTTCTTGGCTTCATTACGACGACTTCGATCATGCTCCTTCTGTTCTTCAAATGGTTCAGCAAATACGCATGGTGGAAATGCCTGCTTATCAGCGTATTGTTCACGGTGGGTATTTGGCTCCTCTTTGGTATAGTGCTCAACGTACCGATGCGCTATGGCGTATTGATATAAGGAAGGAGGTATACATATGTTGCTTAGCGTATTGAGTTCCGTCTTCAATCTGAAGATCTTCTTTTTCATCATCCTAGGAGTGTTCACCGGTATTTCCATTGGAGCTCTTCCGGGTCTTACCGCAACGATGGGTGTAGCCCTCGTGCTGCCGCTTACCTTCGGAATGGATGCAATTCCCGGCATTCTCCTCTTGATCGGAGTGTATGTGGGGGCGATTTATGGTGGTTCGATCTCCGCAATTCTCCTTCGCACCCCCGGTACGCCGGCTGCGGCAGCCACTGTTCTGGATGGATACGAATTCTCCAAACGGGGTGAAAGTGGTCGTGCCTTAGGTATTTCAACGGTCTCCTCCTTTGTCGGCGGAGTCGTCAGCGTCATCGCTTTATGGCTTATTTCTCCTCAGTTGGCAAAACTGGCTCTTCGATTCAGCGCCCCTGAATTCTTCCTCTTGGCTGTCTTCGGTCTCTCGATCATCGCTTCGATCAGTGGAAACAGTCTGGCTAAAGGAGTTCTCACCGGAGCTTTGGGAATCAGCCTGGCGTTCGTAGGAATCGACGGAATTACCGGTTATCCCCGTTTCACCTTCAACAATATCAACCTGTTAAGCGGTGTTTCTTTCATTCCCGTCATGATCGGACTCTTTGCAATGAGTCAAGCGTTCACGACAATTGAAACGATCTTCACCCCGGATCAGGTGACGCAAAAAGTCAGCAATGTGTTTCCGACCAAAGCGGATTGGAAGGTGATCTTCAAGCATGCGCCGATCAGCGGCGTCATCGGAACGATCATTGGAATCGTTCCCGGAGCGGGAGCGGAAATCGGGGCGTTCGTCTCCTACGGTCAGGCGAAACGGATGAGCAAAAACCCGGAACGCTTCGGAACGGGAATTCCTGAAGGAATCGCCGCCCCGGAAGCGGGAAACAATGGAGTCACCGGAGGGGCATTGATTCCCATGCTCACGATGGGCGTTCCCGGAGACGCGGTTGCCGCGATTCTCATCGGAGCGCTCACTGTTCAGGGTCTTCAACCCGGTCCGATGCTCTTTGCCGAGCACCCTGTGCTCGTGTATTCGATCTTCCTCGGGATGTTTGTCGCGAACGTCGCGATGCTGCTTTTAGGGCTTTCAAGTCTCAGACTCTTTGTGAAGGTGCTCTCGGTTCCCAAGTCGATCCTCACTCCGATGATCTTCGTCCTCTGCGTCGTCGGATCGTATGCGATCAACACGAGCTTTTTCGACGTCGGAGTGATGCTCTTCTTCGGTGTTCTCGGCTACTTCCTTCAAAAAGCGGATGCCTCCGTTTCTCCGGCGGTCCTCGGTCTCATTCTAGGTCCGATGGCGGAATCGAATTTCCGTCGCGCGCTCTTGATGAGTGAAGGCAACTACGGAATCTTCTTCACCTCCCCGATCGCTTGGATCTTCCTGTTCCTCACGACCATCACCCTTGTCGGCCCGTTCGTCGGAACCTACCTGAAGAAGCGGAAAGCTCAAGCGTAACGATCATCGATCCTAAGAAAGCAAGTCACCTCTGGGTGGCTTGTTTTTTGCTTTTCAAACACATCGAGTATGCCTGTCCTATCGATCATCAAAGCAACAAGGGTTTCATTTGATTGGTATGCAAAACTCTTACGTTGAGAACACTCCATTAACAGATATACTATACCTATAGCCATTATAGCAAATGCAAAGATCTACTAGAAATATTTTCCTTATACCCCTAATAACAAGAACACCTATGAAAACTAAATAATTGTAGGAATATTCATACGAGGAGATAGAAATGAAAGCTTTTCTGATTATAGTCGGTATCGTCGCTGTTTGTATGTCGATAGTCTTTTTCGTCCTAGCTTATGATAAATACGCGAATTATTACAATCCGGAATCCAAGGGTTCTTACCTCTACAAGAACGTATATGTAGGTGGTGATGCATATAATTATATCATTAACGGAACGTATTTTACCGGTTTTTCAGTTCTAGGTATAGGAGCATTAGTTCTCGGTTTTCTTTGTTTTGGACTTGCTTATATTGGTGATGAAGTTGAGAGTTTTTCTAGCGAGGTAAGAAAACTTAGTGAAGCAATACTTAGGGGTATCAATGATGTTTCACGAAAAATGTAAGAACCAATGTTGATTATTGTCCTTACTCCTTACTCCGTAAATAGTCCAAACCAGTTTTAGCTTGTTTTGTTCAAGAGATGAATATCTGATCCCGCATCTCTGAAACATCTCTTACTCGATACTGTTTACACTCCTATGGCACCCATCTTGGTGATGGCATTGCCATGCTCTTTTCTTAACCTCTTTCTTAACCTCTTGTTGACTAGAACCAGTTGGGGAGTATATAGTTTTGACAACGATACCAATCAAGGAGCTTTCCATGGCTTACAAAATCACAGATGACTGCATAGCTTGCGGGACATGTCTGCCAGAATGCCCGACCGGAGCGATCAGCGAAGGCGACATCTATGTGATCGACGCCGACATCTGCATCGACTGCGGCGTGTGTGCAGATGCCTGCCCTACTGAAGCGATCATCCCCGAGTAAGGAATGTTGCTTTGCGATTGAGACAGCTCATCACGGCTGTCTCTTTTTTTTAAAGGATTGTCGATGTGGATGTCCCCACCATTACGGTTACCGAGCTGACCCGTTCGATTAAGCAGGTTCTTGAGGAAGGATTCCCGTTCTTCTCCGTCACCGGAGAGATCTCGAACTTCCGGCCAGCTTCCAGCGGCCACTGGTTCTTTACCCTCAAAGACGAGGGAGCCCAGATCAGCTGCGTCATCTTTCGTTCAAATGCCTGGAAAACAACCTTCACTCCGCAAGATGGTGACAAAGTGACGATCACCGGATCGCTGGATCTCTATCCTCCTCGAGGAACCTATCAGATCATATGCGAAACGATCGTGAAAACCGGCTTCGGGAATCTGCTCGCCATCCTCGAAGAGCGCAAAGTCCGCTATCAGCAAAAAGGATATTTTGACCGCAAGCGACCGTTGCCCAAAAACCCGACGAAACTTGGCATCATCACCAGCGAAACCGGGGCAGCGCTGCAGGACGTGCTCTCCGTTCTTCGGCGTCGGGCCCCTTCCCTGAAGATTCTGCTCTTTCCTTCCTTGGTTCAAGGTGCTGAAGCAGCCCAATCAATCGCTTTTCGGATCGAGCAGGCGAATCTGCTGTCCGACTGCGATGTGCTTTTGATCACCCGCGGCGGCGGTTCGATCGAAGATCTCCTGCCTTTCAGTGAAGAGGTTGTCCTGGAAGCGATCCATGAATCTACGATTCCCACCGTCAGCGCGATCGGCCATGAGATCGACTGGGCCCTCAGCGACTTCGTAGCCGATCTGCGAGCTCCGACCCCATCCGCGGCGGCCGAGTTGATCAGCAAGGGAATCTATGATTCCAAGACCGAGCTTGTTCGACTCAGACAACAACTGGTTGCCGCAATTGAACACCAACTTTTACGGGCCGAAATGGTGGTGGGAAAAGTCAGCATCCCGTCACTAAAGGCATATCTGCTTACCCAGGTCGACCGGAGGCAATTCCGTTTGGCAAACGCCCAGCTGGCCCTTTCCAACGGTATTGACGATCAGCTGGCCCGAAGAAGAAACAAACTGACGCTGCTATCCAATCAATTAAGCGCCTTGAGTCCGCTTGCCATCCTCGAGCGGGGATTCGCCCTTGTCTCTACAAAAGAGGGGGCGGTTCTTCGAAGCAGCAAGCCGGTGCGCGAAGGCGATAGACTGAAGATTCGTTGGATCGATGGGGAACGGTCGGTTCGTGTGGAGGAACAGGATGAACTTTGAAGAAAAGATTGCAAAAATCGAAACGATTACCAAAAAACTGCAGGATGAGCACACCTCGCTCGAAGATTCAATCGCTCTCTTTGAAGAAGGGGTAACACTGGCAAAAGAACTCGAGCAAGTGTTGGAAGAAGCAAAAGGAAAAGTGGAAAAAGTGGTCGGTGAAAGCCTGACCTCGATGGAAGTCGTTGAATTCCGGGATGAATAAAAGCATCTTTTGAACATAAAACAATGCATGCTCACCAAAGCAGTGAGCACGCGGACAAGTGAACGATCGGTTAAAGATTCAACATCGCAAGGCGTTCATCGACGAACACGCCGTCCTTGCGGACCAGGACTCCATCAAAGTAGATCTCTCCACCTCCGTACTCGGGGGTCTGGATTTGAATCAGATCCCAGTGCACTGAAGAACGGTTGGTGTTATCCGCATCCTCATAGGCGTTGCCCGGGGTGAAGTGGAACGAGCCGGCAATCTTTTCATCAAAGAGCGTGTTGTCCATCGGATGGAGGATTTGCGGGTTGCAGCCGAGAGCGAACTCCCCGACGTACCGCGCCCCCTCATCGCGGTCGAGAATCTCATTGAGCAGACGATCGTCATCGGCGTGGGCTTCTACGATCTTTCCGTCTTTGAACGTGAATCGGATGCCGGTGAAGAGGTGCCCGCCGTTGGTCGACGGGGTGTTGTAGGTGATCGTTCCGTTGACCGAGTCTTTGACCGGAGCGGTGTAGATCTCCCCGTCGGGAATGTTCATTTCACCTGCGCACGGTACCCAAGGGATGTTTTTCACGCTGAAACGCAAATCCGTACCGGGAGCGACGATATGAACATTGTCGACGGTATCGAGGTGCTTCTTCGCCTCCGCCATCGCGCCGGCCATCGCCGCATAGTCGACATCGGTGCACACCTTATAGAAGAAATCCTCGAACTCCCTCGTTCCCATATTGGCCTGAAGGGCCATGACCTCGGTTGGATAGCGCAGCACGACCCACCTCGTTTTTGGAACTCGGATATCCATATGAACCGGTTTGGAGTAATGAAGGGAAGCCAGGTTGTTCCGATCGGGAATCGTGGCGAGTTCCCGCACGTTGGCGACGCCGCGAATGCCGATGAACACGTCCATCTGTTTCATCCGATACATATCCACATCCGCCCACGCTTTCAGCGACGCTTCACTTGCACCTTCGACGATCGCGCGTTCGATCCGCTGGTTCCAGATGTTGACGATCGGAAACCCACCTGCCTCATATACCGCCTTGACCAGCTCTTCAACCATCGGAACGGGAACATCCACCACGTTGATTAAAACCTTCTCGCCTTTCTGTACTTTGGTCGAATACTCGACCAGCAATTTGGCTAATCGGATCTGTCGTTGATCTGCCATCTCTTCTTACTCCTTTACTCGTACTTCTATCGTTCTTCCATCAAAGGGAAATTCCACCGCGGTCGCTCGAAGGTGGAGCTTCTCATCCGGCTTGCCTCCGTAGCGCTCATCGCCGTCGATCGGATGCCCGCTCCACGCCAGGTGGGCCCGCACTTGATGACGGAATCCGCTGGTTATTCGCGCCCGGAACACCGTCGAACCTTGAGCAACGACTCGCGTCATATACCACACCCCGCTGGTTTTCTCCAGGAGATGGCGAGGCGATTCACTGAGAACCGGGCGCACTTCCCGTCTTTTTTCTCCCCAATGGCGAAAAAGCGAACCGATGGCGACCTCTTTCCCGCCGGCAAGAGCCGGATCCTCATAAGGATAGGGAGGAAAGCCCTCCGGTGGTCTCGTTCTCAGATGTGAACTCAAAAAGTACTCTTTTGTGATGAGTTCAGCCCGGGAGGCGGTTACGAGAGCATCGAACGCATATTGAGTCCGGACGATGATGACCAGTCCGCTCGTGGGTGTGTCCAAGCGATGAAGCACTCCTCCTTCCCAGCTGTTTCGGCCGAACGGCGTAAGGGTTTCGGGATACGCGAATGCGACGACGCCGAGGAGGGTCGGCTTTTCGGGTGGATCTTCCTTCAAGGGTACGGTGGCCAAGCCCGCAGGTTTATCGACGACAAGTATGTGGGTATCTTCATAGGCGATTCTCACGCCCGTTTCTTCAAGCATAGCAGAATCAGTATATCAAATTGCCCACTAAAGTACACATATGATGTATACTATTTTCAATGTCAGAGATACCGATTAACACCGAGACCTCCTCAAGCGTGATTTTAGAGCTGATTCTTCGCCTCAAAGTCAAGGACGTGATGTCGACGAACGTTATCACCGCGACAAAAGAAACGTCTCTTCGGAAAATCCAGCAGATCATGCGGGAGGAGCGGATCACCGGCCTGCCGATCGTGATGGGCAAACGCCTCGTCGGACTTGTTTCGATGGACGATATCATCAAGGCGCTCGATCTGGGATATATCGAAGAACCCGCTCAAAACCATATGAGCCAGGATCTCATCGTGCTGGACGAGGAGATGCCGGTAAGCTTTGCGATCAACTATTTCTCCCGCTACCGCTATCACCGCTTTCCCGTTCTCAACAAATACAAGCATCTGGTCGGGATGGTCACCAACCGGGATATCACCACCGTCCTTCTCGTTGAAATCAACAAGGAGGTCGAACGGCTGGAGAAGCTTGCGAAGGTGCGTCCCCATGCCACCGAGATGAGCGGAGAGGTGCATACGTATCCGATTCTCAAAAATGACTTTGAGAATGCGGGATCCGCTTCCACCCAGATAAAAAAGCGCTTGAAAGAAGCGAAGATTCCCAATGCGATCATTCGCCGAGCCGCGATCGCCAGCTACGAGCTGGAGATGAACATGGTGGTTCACTCCGACGGAGGAACCTTGAAGGCGGAATACACTCCCACCACCTTGACGCTGACCGCCCAGGACACCGGACCGGGAATCAGCGATATCGACGGGGCGCTCACCCCCGGCTGGTCGACCGCCAGCGAATGGATTCGTTCTCTCGGCTTCGGTGCGGGAATGGGACTGCCCAACGTGAAAAATGTCGTTGACACGTTTTTCATTGAAAGCGATGTTCGCGGAACGACGGTTTCCTGTACCATCAATTTAATCCCTAAGGAGGAAGACCAAGCATGACCGTTAAGGACCTTAATCAAGTAGAAGGACTGAAAGCCCACCATATCGCCGATGATGACCACGCGGTAAAGGATATCTACTGCGGAGATCTGCTCAGTGATGTGATGGCCAATGCTCAAGAAGACAGTGCCTTGCTCACCATCCAGGCGCATAAGAATACGGTAGCGGTCGCCTCCCTCCTCGGTCTCAGCGTCATTATCCTCTGTAATGGCCGGACTCCCGCTCCGGACATGATCGAAGCGGCGGAAAGCGAAGAGATTTCGATCTTCTCAAGTTCCGCCAACCACTATAAGACCGCTTTGGCGATCACTCCGTTTCTATGACCGATGGGTAGATATCGGATCGACCTGCACAACCATTCATCTCTTTCACCGTGTGCCGAGGACGATCTATCACCCTTTCTGCTGGCGATCGAGGCGAAAGAGAAAGGGATCGACATCCTCGGCTTGAGCGATCATAACAGCACCGACAACCTCAGAGCATTCGCCGAAGCGTGCAGAATCGTCGATCTTGTTCCCTTCTTCGGCATCGAAGTGACCACCATCGAAGAAGTGCATGTTCTTGTTCTCTTCGATCGCCTCGCTCCCGCGCTCGCCTTCGGCTCGTGGGTCAACGCCCATCTTCCCTACTATCCCAACAATGAAAAGCTCTTCGGCCGCCAGCTCATCTATGATGAAGACGGTGGTCAGACGGCGGAAGTGAAGCAGATGCTCGCAACGGCGACGACTTTGAGCTTTGAAGAGGTCATCGATAAAGGGCTCGGTGAAGGAGCGCTCGTCATTCCCGCCCACATCGACCGAGGAAGTCAAAGCGTTCTGAGCAACCTGGGTTTCCTGCCCGAACTGCCCTATTCGGCGATCGAAGTAGTGAAGCCGAGCAGCGAATTCGAACAACTGGGGTATCCGGTCCTCACAGGCAGCGATGCCCACCGCTTTGAAGAGGTGGGCATCAGATCGTGTCTGATTGAACTACCGGATTGTTCAGCTGAAGCGCTTATCGCCGCTTTGAACGGCTGAAAAGACGGAGAACGTACAAGAAGAGGTTGATGAAATCCAGATACAGGGTCAACGCTCCGATAATCGAAAGCTTGGTAACCAACGTGTAATCGTCACTGTCTCCATAAGTCTGGTTCATCGCAATGATCTTCTGGGTATCCCAAGCGGTAAGACCGAGGAAGATGAACACCCCTACGATCGAGATGAGGAAATCAAGGCCGCTGGATCTGAAGAGCATATTCAACACGCTGGCGATGATGAGACCCCACAATCCCATGATCAGATAGGTACCGAAGCGGTGCAGATCCCGGGTGGTGGTCATCGCATACAGACTCATTCCCGCAAACATCAACGCCGTGGTGAAGAACGCTCGAGCGATCAATGCCTGAGTGTAGACGATGAAGATCGTGCTCAGCATCGCCCCGTTCAGCGCCGCATATGCCAAAAACGCGCCAATCGCACTTGGTGCGCTCATCCGATCCAAGCGGGCGGTCAGATAAAAAACCAGGGAAAACTGAGCGATGACCAAAATGAGAAAACTCAAAGGATTTCCTACCATCGCGCGCAGAAGCGCCGGACTGCCGGCGACGAACCAAGCGACAAGTCCGCTGAGACCAAGACCGGCGGTCATCCATAGGTATACGTTCTTTAAAATCGTCCGCTCGCGGGCTACTGCGGTATGCATCATCTTCTGTTCCTGCATTGTCCACCTCCGATATACCTTTAATGTGCGCACAAAACGTCCAAAGGTCAATGGAGAATCACGCTCTTCACAGAAACTTCACAAAGAAAGAACCTCCTTGACGCTATCCGTTCAATTCCAGATGCACGATGGACACCCGCTTTTCTTTTCGGCAATCTTCATGAAAACAATGGAATGCACCCGACACGACCGTTGAAACGTTTTCACGTCCATTAGTTGACATATCAATAAACAAAACTTTCAGCCAAAGCGGTTTTATCGATTAAATCTTTGTATACTTTTGATTTTTTAATTAAATCTCCATGTTTACCTTCTGATTCAACCTTGCCGTTATCAATGACGACAATCTTATTCACGTTTTGTATAGATTTAAGCCTATGCGATATGATTAAGACGGTTTTGTTTTTCGTAAGTTTATTTAAACTTTCTTGAATCTTCTTTTCATTTTCCACATCTAGGGCTGCTACAATTTCATCCAAAAGAATGATCGGAGCATCTTTCAAGAATGCTCTTGCGATAGAGAGCCTTTGTCTTTCTCCACCCGACAGATTTGCCCCATTTTCACCAATCAACGTATGGTATCCGTTTTCAAGCTTTTGGATAAATTCTTCACAATTTGCAAGCCTTGCAGCCTTTTTTACCTCCTCATCGGTCGCATTCGGTTTTCCGATCCTGATGTTTTCCATGACGGAAGTGTCGAAAAGGGTCACATCCTGAAATACAATGGAAATTTTGTCGAACAGCGTTCTTGTGGAAATGTTTTTGATGTCTTCATTGGAAACCAGAATCTCGCCGCCCGTTGCATCGTACAGCCGTGATACCAGCCTTAAAACACTCGTCTTTCCGCAACCGCTTTTTCCGACAAGCGCCGTCACCTCATTCTGTTTTGCCACAAAGCTCATATCTTCCAGCACATCCGTATTGTCATCATATGAAAAAGATACATTTTTAAGTTCGATATCAAAGTTGGTTAACTCCGTATCTTCCCCTTCCTGCCTTTTCGCATTTCTGATTTCATTAATCCTTTTGACGGCAGATCCTACATAAAAGATTTCAACCATATTAAAAGAAATGGCCTCCGAACCTTCCTTGATCTTGAAACCGGCAAGCAGATATCCTAAAAAATACAAAATATGTATCTCACCCTTGGCAAGAAGCCCCGCACCTGCGACAATCACCAGGATATGTGTAAGGTAGAGAATGAGCCCTGCCAAACCTGCAATGGTTGCGCCTACAAATTCAGATTTGATATGAATCTTCTCACTCTCCTCAACTTCCCTGTACAGCTTTTTCTTTATATATCCGCTCATCCCGAAGCTCTGTATTTCCATTTGCAGCTCTATCGCCTCCTGAAAACTGTCGGAGTTCTTTCTGAGCTTTTGATAGTATTTATTGAAGCTTCTTGTCTGAACTCTTTTAGAAAGCAACAAGAGGAGAAAATACGTCAATGTCGGGCATAGAACACAAAGCGCCAGGGTGGTATTGCCTGTGAGCAGCATTGCTGAGATGACAACAAAAAATCCGACAAAGCCGATCAGCTTCGCAATGGCGTGGGACAAGGCATGTTCCAACGTGGCGACGTCCGCCATGATGGTTTGGGCAAGATCCGTCAAGTCGTGTTTTGAAAAGTACGAAAGGGGTAGATCTCTGATATTTCTCGCGATATCAATCCGTAGATTTTCACTTTCCTTGTATGTCGCATTGTAAAGAGAACTATATTCAATGCTCAAAGTTAGATACATTACAAGAACGATTCCAACGGAAAGAAGATGGTAGACCATATCGCTTCTTTCGTCCAGCAACAGTGTCTTGTCAAAGAACAGCATCAGAAGCATTGCGGGAAGCATATTCATAAAAAATGTAACAAATGTCGCAAGGCTCGATTTCACAAGGTCGGTCGCACCTTGATCCGTAAGGGCAAAACTTTTCTTAAAAAACGCTTTCATCTGCGACCCTCCAGTCATTTGCGATTTTGTATGTTTCTTGAAAACGTTTGTACTTTGAATCGAATCCCATCAATTCTTTGTCAGATCCCCGTTCGATGATTTTCCCGTTCTCCATGACCAGGATCTCATCCACGTTTCTTATCGTCGATAATCTATGAGCAATCATGATTACCGTTTTTTCCTTCATGAGGTTTGAGAAAGCTTTTTGCAGTTCGTGTTCGTTGTCGGGGTCGATGGCCGCACTCGCTTCGTCAAATATGACAATCTTGGCATCTTTAAGAATCGCTCTTGCAATTGCAACTCTTTGTTTTTCTCCACCCGACAGGTAGACTCCTTTTGAGCCGATTATCGTGTTTTCTCCGTCTTTGAATTTTGACACGATGTCATCAACTCCGGCGAGACGCATAGCTTGAAAGACTTCTTCACGGCTTGCATCCTTTTTAGCAAGAGCAATATTTTCGTAGATTGTTGTTTTAAACAGTTTTGAATTCTGAAACACGAATGAGATCGCACCGGTCAACGCTTCCTTTGTGTAGGATGTGATGGGTTCGCCGCCGATCCGTATCTCTCCGTCATTGATGGTATAGAAACCGGATATCAGTTTTGCGATAGTCGTTTTTCCTGAACCCGAAGGACCGACTAAGGCATACGATCTGTTTTCTTCCAGCGTGAAGCTCACATCATCAAGGATCATGGAGTCTTTTTTGTATCCGAAGCTGACATGGTCAAATTCTATCGCGTAATGCTTGAACTCGGTCCTGCCCCCAAACCGTAGAACATCCTCCTGCATCTCTTCGTAGAGTCTTTCGAGTTTTGAAACTGCATCCTGTGCTTGAAACACATACATGGAGAGATACATCACTTTCATTATGTAGGTGAACAGAACCCCGCTTAGGAAAAACACCATGATCAGCTCCAGGCTGAGACGTCTTGCATCACTTCCCAAATCCGCAAAGAGAAGTATGAACGGAATCAAAAGTGCGACAATGGCAAAGAACATTTCCTGAAACAGCACATACGGTCTTTTGCTGCTGAGTGAATAGTTGAGAGCGTTGTAGGCATATTCTTTAATGGCGGTGTGTAGCGCCTTGAAGCTTTTAACATCGACACCAAAAATCTTTACGACTTGCATGCCTCTGATGTACTCAACCGTCTCGGAGCTCAGTTTTTCCAAAGATGCCTGATACGTTTTCATGAATTGCCTTTCGCCCATCATCAACTTCAACAGCAATAGGCTTACCATCGTCAGAACAAGTAAAACCATCCCCACCCTGAGGCTTATGAAAAATCCAAGAATCAACACCAAGACAGGTGTTATTAAGGCACCGGTATTGTCCGGTATGAGATGGGCGACGGCCATGTGGGTCTGGGCGGCATTGTCATCGATGAGTTTTCTTATTCTTCCTGATGAATTTACATCGAAAAACTTGAAGCTCGCACGGATAAGGCCGTCAATACCGTATTTCCTGAGATTGGTTTCAATTCTAAAAGCAAACAGATGAGATACGATCAGAGACAGGAAATACAAAATTCCACCGCCTGCCAAAACCCCTGCAATCATGAGCGCATATCGTTTCACATTGCTCATCTCGTCGAGCAAGATGATATGCTCCAAAAGTCTGAACAAATAGTAGAAACCAGACACCTGAAGAAAGGCCGCTAGAACAGAAAACACAATCGTCATGAAAAGAAAATGCTGTTTTTCTTTTGCATACGAGAGTAGTTTTTTATATACATTGATCATGAAAAATCTCCTATCATTGCATGTCGTGATAGAACAGGGCAACCACATTGATAAGCACGTGCCGCTTCCGACATCTATCCTCCCCGTATCCTGAATGAGGAATCATCTGTTTCTTGGCATTTTGTACGTGGATACATCTTCATTGGCCCACACCCGAAGCTCTTTTTTTCACGCTGTCCGTTCTCAAAAAACAGCTTTCAATTAGCAAAAGTTAGCATTGGCTAACTTCTGCTACTTAAGTCTACTTCTTTCTTCCCTGCATTTCAAGTACTTGGAGAAAAAATCCGATTCGGGAACTAAGAATTCCGGGAATGATCAAATAGAACCATTCCATAGGGAAAAAGCAAGAGTACGTACCCGTATGAAGATTGACTCCGAAATGGATCATACTGTTCCCGGTGACCTCCATTTGCATGCGGTGGCCGCACACGGGTTATTTTTGTTATCTTAGGTGTGCACGGTGAATCCACGATTTACAAACTTGAAGGTCACTTCATATCATCCGGATAACGAAATCAGAGGACTCTCATCACGCCGGACTACCCGGCTCCGCATCATACTCGTCCGATCCTTTCTTCTCGATCACTGCGATCAAGCAGGGAATGAATCCCTCTATCAGGATGTACATGGCATCAGGATAGCCGGCATCGATGAAAAACCGCCGGTAGG
>JAAYQW010000067.1 GCA_012519115.1 Spirochaetales bacterium | reverse complement strand
GCATAGTGGGTTATCGACCGATCGGATGAGCGGACGATCGTTGCTCCACTGTATTGACTCGCCGATGGGATCTTCATAGATCACCTCGGGCGACGATTGCGGTGATCGGAGTGAAGTAGATCTCTTCTTGCCAGGAGTAGGCGCTCACCACTTCAGGTATCGCCTTCGTCGAAATCGATGCTCGAAGGAGCTGGGTACGCTCTTCCAAAAGGATACGGTTGTTTACCAGCGATCGATACTCCATTTCCAGCGACCGATGAACCCCCCGCTGCCAAAGCGGCAGGAGCAGCACCGCAACGGTGAAGATGAGCATCAACGCCACTAGAATATGCTTTACCACCGAGGAGGACGGTTTTTCCTCATACTGCGGCTGCTCAAACCATTCATGTTCCATGACGCTCCTCCTATCGCACTTTCTCCACGATCCGAAGTTTGGAGCTTCGGGACGCGGGATTGCTCGCAATCTCCTCTTCACTGGGAGTAAGCGGCTTTTTCGTAAGGATGTTCAGCATCGGCCGATCTTCTTGAGCCAAATTCTTGAACAACCACTTTACCGGCCGGTCTTCCAAAGAGTGGAACGTGATGACCGCCAGTCTGCCTCCGACCTTCAAAGTCCTCAACGCCTCGGTGATTGCCGGTTCGATTCGATCAAGTTCATGATTCACTTCAATTCGAATCGCTTGGAACGTACGGGTCGCCGGATGAATCTTCTGGTATCGGTAGGCCGGAGGGACGCTCTTATACACGATGCTTGCCAAATCATCCGTCGTAGCGATGGTTTTCGTTTTTCGCTGTTGGACGATTGCTCGGGCGATTCTTCGCGAGTAGCGTTCTTCGCCGTAGGCATAGATCACATCGGCAAGCTTCTTTTCATCATACCGATTCACCACGTCAAACGCGGAGATGGCATCATCGCTGTTGAGGCGCATATCGAGGGGTTCGCCTTTGCGGAGCGAAAACCCCCGCTGGGATTCGTCGAAATGAAACATCGAAATCCCCAGATCGAAAAGAATCAAATCAAAGGAAGCATCTTCCGCTTCCTTGAAGAATTCATCGAACCACGCATTGACCGCTTCGAAGCGAAAGCCGAACTTTTCCATTCGAATTCGCGCTTTCTCCTGGATTTCCCGATCGCGATCGACTCCGATCACCTTGAGGTCCGGATAGGTGGAAAGAAAAAGGTGGGTATGTCCGCCTTCACCGCAAGTGGCATCGACCATGATCGGGTCGGCACTGTGCGGAACGAGGTGAGCGAGCAGTTCGTTGGGCATGATCGAGGTGTGGACGTAGTTCATCACTCCTCCTTCCTGCCCAGATTCGATAACGACTGAGCGGCATCAAGGAACTCATCCATCGATGCTTCAAGGTACGATTCGTACGCTTCCTTATTCCACAGCTCAAGATAGTTGCCTGCACCCAGAAGGACCGATTCCTCTTTCAAGAGCAGCTGCACGCTCTCACGGAGAGAGGCGGGAATGTTTATCCGACCGGCTTTATCGAACTCGCACAGCTGGGCGGGAGCGATCATCCCCCGTTGAAGGATTCGGAGCCTTCGGTCGAACATCGAGTGCGGGCCGTTGATGATGGTGTTTTTCAGCTGCTCAAAATCTTCGGGAAGCATCAGCCACAGACAGTTTTCCAGACCGCGAGTGACGTAGAGCGCATCACCGGAGAGGGCATGACGGAGCCGGGCCGGGATAAGCAGCCTGCCCTTGTCATCGAGAGTAATGTAAAACTCGCCGGTTACCATCAGAACACCTCTTGATATGGGAGAATTTCCCACTGGTAACCATTAATGTACACTTCTTCCCACCAGGGTGCAACCACGTTTAATCTTTTACTGACGGCAAGATGAGGTTTTTTTTCAGCAATTGCTTAACATCCGTAAAGGAAATTGATACATATTGTCAATAACGACCAAAAAAACGCCCCCTTCGGAAAGGAGGCGCCTCGCATCAGCGTATGATCGTCAGATTCGCTCGGAATTGAAGATGTTGTAGTCGATGTCACCGAAGATCGTATGGCGTTTTTCCGCTTTCACGAGCCATTCCGTATCGACGGCGTTTTTGCACATATCATCATAGACGAGGTTCACGTTCTTCAGATGTCCTTCGATGCGTTTCTTCGCGTACTCGACGCTGGAGCGGCAGTATATGATGAACGGCCAATCGCTGGACATCGCCAGCAGCACTTCCCGGGCGGCTTGGTTGAGAAACCGTTGCTTGAGACTCGCCTGGTCGGGGAACCGAACCGCAAGCTCCTCCATGCGGGTGATCGCTTTATGGATGTGTCGGTAATACTCCGTATTCGATCCATCCAGCCAAGCGGCGCTGTAGCCGCCTTGCCCCCAGGAGGAGAACGCCGGCCGCACGGTTTGCAACGGAGTTTCATCCTCCGCAAGAAAGGATGAGGGAGTGACCAGCTTCGTTCGATTTTCACTTGTTCGGATCACTTCTTCAAGCCAATCGATTCCTTCATACCACCAGTGACCGAAGAGTTCGGCGTCAAAGCCGAGGAAGAATACCGGTTCCGCCCCTCTCATCGTGGCGCGAAGGCGATGGTTCTTGTTGTTGACCACATAATGGAAGTTTCTCGCATGTTCTTTGACCCGTTCGTTCGCCAGCGAACGGACATAGGGAACCTTTTGATCGGTATCGCCGGTGATCGCCCAGTATTTATACCCGGTGAACACCCGTACTTCCGGCTCATGAATATAGGGACGGATGTAGTCCATATTCAAGTCGTATCCGATATCCCTATAAAACTCGCGATAGACGTTGTCCGTCGGATAACCGCTGGAGTTTGACCACACCAGACTTGTCGACTGATAATCTCGGGGAAACGCCGCCACCCCATTGGGGCAGCGTACCGGACGATAGCCGCCATATGTGACGTTGTCGGGGGAAAGCAGCATGCTTTGACTGGCGACCTGGAACCATTTGATTCCATGATACTTCAGCTGCTCCTCAAGTCCGGGATAGTATCCGCACTCGGGCAGCCAGAACCCTTTCGGCGGATGTCCGAACGTAGTCAAAAAGCTTTGGACTCCCAATTCGATCTGGGCGTTGATCGCCTGCGGGTACTCCTTGTAGAGGGGAAGATAGGCATGCGTCGCGGCGGTCGTGATCAGCTCCAGATGTCCGGACTGTTCGAGGGTTTTAAATCCGTCGAGAATATTCATCCGATAGAGATCTTCATACTCGTGGAGATTTAGGATGTATCCGTCAAGATAATGCTGTGCCATCTCAAGGAATTGAGGCTGTTCTTCCTTACAGCGTTGAACTTCTTTTTGGCCCAGCTCGATATGTTGATGCAGATAGTGGACAAAACGATTCTGCAGAGCGTTGTCGGTGAGCATCGCTATCAAAGGTGGTGAGAAGCTTATCGTAAGCTTAAAGTCCAGACCCTCTTCCTTGAGGCGATTCAGCATCCGCAAAAGCGGCAAGTAGCTTTCACTGATCGATTCAAAAAGCCAGTCCTCTTCCAAGAACCGGGGGTATTCGGGATGCCGGACAAACGGCAGATGGGCATTGAGCACAAAGGCTATCTGGGCGTTGCTCATGAAAGCACCCCCTTGCTGACGGTAAGGGCAAGATCTTTGAGCACGACGCTTTCGGCAACCTCCCCTGTTTTGGTGATCAACGAAGAAAAATGAAGGAGGAAGAGGTCATTATCCATCGCCAGCTCTTCAATCCGATCGGCCCAATACGGCAAATATGTTTCAACGCTCTTCGAACGGGCGATGACTTCTTCGTCTCCGTCGGGATGGAGGCGGCACAATTCGACGCTGTAGGAGCATCCCAGCGCCGGAAGGTGGATGTTCCACTCCTGATCCTTCACTTCGACGGCGATATCGCTTGACGTCGTCGTCCCGGTAGCCAGTTCGGTCTGATGAACCCGAATCACATAGGATTCATCGCTGTG
>JAAYQW010000066.1 GCA_012519115.1 Spirochaetales bacterium | reverse complement strand
TGGAAGTCTCCGACGTCCCGGCTGTTCAGGTAGGTTCCCCATTCCTGGTTCTCAAGAACGACGTTGATTCCAAGGTTGTTCTTCCACTCCTGCTGGATGAACTCACCAATCTGCTTGTGTCCTTCACTTGTGTTGTAGAGGATCGAAACGGTCGGGAAACCGGCACCGTTGGGATAACCGGCCTGGGCGAGCCACTTCTGGGCCTGCTCGATCGCCTCGTCCATCGAATCGAACGGGAACTCAAGGGCTTTGTAACCGGCCATATCAGGGACGATACCCCAAGCTGGAATCTGTCCGGCTTTGGTGATGCCTTCGATCAACGCTTCGCGGTCGACCGCATAGGAGAGGGCCTTACGGACAAGGACGTTGTCTAAAGGAGCCTTCTCGGTCTGGAAGACGTAGTAGTACGTGGCGAGCTGCGGAGATTTGTGGAAGTCGTCTCGCATCTCGGCCGCGGCGATCTGGTCGGTCGGTACGTTGGTCGCCCAGTCGGTGTCGCCGTTGAGGTACATATTGTAGTTCGTGGTGTCCTGATCGCTGGAGTAGAAGATGACCTTATCCAACTTTACATTGTCTTTGTCCCAATAGGTCGGACTCTTCGTTACAGTGATCGAGGTCTGGGGAACGCGGTCGGCAAGGATGAAGGGTCCGTTACCAACGAAGTTCGCCGGATCGGTCCACGCCGCACCGTGCTTCTCAATAGCGTGCCGAGGCATGATTGCGAAGCTGTAGTGGGTCAACGCGTCAACTGCGTACGGAAGCGGTCCAAGGAGGTCCATCTGGAAAGTATAGTCATCCAGAGCGCGGATTCCGACGGCATCCGCCGGAGCAAGCCCGGCGTTGTAGTCTTCAGCTCCAACGAGGAACATTGCGGGGAACCAGGCGTACGGTCCACCGGTTGCGGGATCGAGTATCCTCAGCCATGACCATACGACATCCTTGGCGGTAATGGCTTTGCCATCCGACCAGACTGCATTCTTGCGCAGTTTGAAGGTCCACTGGGTACCATCTTCATTACTCGTCCAGCTTTCAGCTACACCGGGGATTGCATTACCGGTCTTGGGATCCATTGCAACGAGGCCTTCAAAGATGGCCATGTAGATTCGGTGCTCGGGAACACCCTGGACAAGAGCCGGATCGAGCGACTCGGGCTCGGCTCCGTTGGTAATTCTGAAGACAACCTCATCTGCCGGTGCGGCTGCTGCCGGTTTAGCCGGAGCCGGTGCGGCTGCTGCCGGTTTGGGAGCTGCTGCTGCGGGAGCGGCTGCTGGTTCTGCTACTGCTGCGGGAGCTTCCTTTTTTCCACCACAGGAAATAAAGAGCGCTCCGACAAGCAGGATAGATAGAGTAATCACAAGAAACTTCTTCATAAACATATCTCCTTATCGTCGTTAGGGTATTCACTACTCGATACCATTAAAGCTTAATCCTCATTTAACCATGAATCAAGGAAAAAGCATAGAGGATGGCCTGCTTTTGCCGTATGGAAGGGGAGTAGATATGCAAATCGGCGTATAAACAGGCCTTAACAAAGGGTTTAATATCGGTATACTTGAGGCGAGGCGTCTCATGCTGCACTATGCGATCTATCAAAAAGACTCGATGATCGTCTATACCTTGAAACGGTATATACGAGGAGTGTTTCTCCTAATCACCCTGTTTCTGTCGTGGGGGCTGATCCTCAATATCAAAGAAGGGGTCTCCATCCGGTCGATGATTCACATCATCGTGCTTTTAGTCTTCACGATCATCGGAGTCCTCTACCGGGACGGCTGGTCCTTCGATGCGGCCGATCGAACAATCACTTCGTGGTGGGGCATCGGACCTTGGGTGAAGCGTGAATCCTTCAGCTTTGACGAGGTCGTACGGCTCGATCTTTCCCATTTCATCAGAGGATCCAACCAGGACGGGAAGATTCTTCCGAAACGACGCCAGAAGGCGATGGTGGTTTTCTCGATTATCTTGACGGAGGAGCGGCAAAAAACCGTCCAGGTGATTCCCGAACGCTCCTCCAGCGGGCGTACCGAAGCCGCGTTCAACAGGGTCGCGACGGTTACCGATCTACCGGCAAAAATCGATCGACCGAGGGATGTCGACCTGCCGCTTACGATGAAGGAGATCTAAAAGAAGATGCCGTCTTCAGGCGGCTCCGGATGATTACTTGCTTGCCTTGGCGGCATCCGCCTTGGCTTCCTCCATGGAGACGTCGTGATAGTCCCTCGTCTCATCATACAACCAGCACGCGACTTCGTGGTTTTTTCCCCGTTTGAACATCGGAGGAATGTGATTGGAGCACCACGGCATCCGCTTCGGGCAACGGTCGTAGAAGTAACAGCCGAAGCGTTCCTTGTCCGGAGAGGGGACGTCTCCGGTTAGAATAATCCGCTGCCGATTCCGCTCGACGACGGGATCGGGAATCGGGGCGGCGCTCAGGAGCGCCGTTGTATACGGATGGAGCGGGTTGTCATAGAGGTTTACCGCTTCGCTGATTTCAACGATCTTGCCAAGGTACATCACCGCGACCCGCGTGGAGATATGCTGGATGACGGCAAGGTCGTGGGCGATGAAGATATAGGTCAGATTGAACTCTTTCTGCAGATCGCTGAGCAGATTGAGAATTTGCGACTGGATCGAGACGTCCAGCGCGGAAACCGGCTCATCCGCCAGGATGATCTTCGGATTGAGCGCGAGGGCTCGGGCGATTCCGATTCTCTGGCGCTGACCGCCGCTGAACTCGTGGGGATAGCGGTTCTTGAATACCTTCGAAAGCCCGACACGTTCCATCAGTTCTTCGACCCGGTGTTCGATCTCAAGCTTGGAAAGCGGTGGATCGAGCAGATTCCGACGGTTGTAGATCACCAAAGGCTCGGCGATGATCGAACGGACCGTCATCCTGGGGTTCAGCGATGCGTAGGGATCCTGGAAGATCATTTGGATATCCCGCCGAGCGGCGAGCATCGTTCTGGGATCGGCGGTTGTCAATTCGATCCCATTGAAGATAACCGAACCGCCGGTCGGCTTATAGAGCTGGCTTATCGAACGAACAGCGGTGGATTTCCCACACCCCGATTCTCCGACGATCCCAAGGGTTTCGCCTTCATACACATCAAACGAGATTCCGTCGACCGCTCGAATCGATCCGACCTGGCGTTGGAGAATCATTCCCGAAGTAACCGGAAAATGCTGTTTCAGATCCCGAACTTGGAGAATCGGCTGTTTCATGCTTGCGCCTCCTTCAAGGCCACAGCCTTCTCTTCTTCACTGTTATAGAGCCAGCAGGCGACCTCATGTCCTTCACCAAGATCGGTGATCGGCGCGTACGATGCGCGGCACACATCCATCGCCTTCGGACAGCGGGGATGGAAAGGACAGCAGGGAGGAAGGTCGATCACGTTTGGCGGCTGCCCCTCGATCGAATACAAACGTTCGCCTTTCTTCGAGGTATCCATCCGCGGAACGCTCTTGATCAGGCCTTCGGTGTACGGGTGGGCGGGGAACGCGTAAAGCTTTTCCGTCTCCGCCTTCTCCACGATTCTTCCGGCGTACATCACGCAGACTTCATCGCACATCCCGGCCACGACTCCCAGATCGTGGGTGATGAGGATCACGCTGGTGCCCATTTTTTCACTCAGATTCTTGATGAGGTCAAGAATCTGGGCTTGGATCGTTACATCCAGCGCAGTGGTCGGCTCGTCGGCGATAAGGATTTCGGCGTTGCAGGAAAGCGCCATCGCGATCATCACCCGCTGGCGCATGCCGCCGGAGAATTGGTGAGGATAGGCGTGAACCCGTTTCTTTGCTGACGGAATTCCCACGAGCTTGAGCATTTCGATGGAGCGCTCGAGCGCTTCATTTTTGCTTATTCCTTTCGTATGGAGCCGAATCGTTTCAATCATCTGCGTTGAAATCCTCAAAAAGGGATTCAAGCTCGTCATCGGATCTTGGAAGATCATGGAAATCTTGTTGCCGCGAATCGTCCGCATCTCTTTTTCTTCCAAGGCGAGGATATCGGTTCCTTCGAAGATCGCCTCTCCGCCGACCACCTTTCCCGGAGGGGAGGGGATCAGGCGCATGATCGAAAGGTTCGTCACGCTTTTTCCGCTCCCGCTTTCGCCGACGATTCCCAGGGTTTGTCCTTTATGCAAGGTGAAGGAAACCCCATCGACCGCCTTGACGATGCCGGCATCGGTCTTAAAATATGTCTGGAGGTTTCGAACGTCTAGGACGACCTCTCTATCGTTGACTGGACTCATGCCATCATACTCCTACAGTTCATTCTTTGATTGCGGGTCGAACGCGTCGCGCAGGCCGTCTCCAAAGAAGTTCATCGCGAACAGGAAGAGGGTCATCGCAATCGCGGGGAAGATCAGGCGCCACGGATAGAGGGTCATCCCGTCGACCGCGTCGCCGACGAGCGAACCCCATGAAGCGAACGGGGCTTGGACTCCGAGACCCAGGAAGGAAAGGAACGACTCCTGCATGATGAAGGCGGGAACGCGGAGGGTGGAATACACGATGATCACGCTCAGCGAGTTGGGAATCATATGCTTGAGGATGATGCGGGCTGTCGACCCGCCCATGCTTCGGGCGGCTTCAACGTACTCGCTGTTCTTGAGGCTCATCACCTGTCCGCGGACCATCCGAGCGATCGTCAGCCAGGAGACAAGGGCGAGAGCTCCGAAAAGGTTGAGGATGTTTCGTCCGAAAATCGCCATGAAAATGATGACAAGAAGCATGTAGGGAAGGCCGTACATGATATCGACAATCCGCATCAGGATGTAATCGACTTTTCCGCCGACATATCCGGCGATCGCTCCGAGGACGATACCGATCAACACACTGGTGAGCGTTCCGACCAGCCCGATCGCGATGGACACCTGACTGCCGTAGATGATCCGGCTGAGCATGTCCCGCCCGCTGTAGTCGGTTCCAAGGTAATACATACGTTCGTGCTTCTTCGTCGCCGTCACTTTCGCCTGCAGCTGATCGTTGACATCAATGATCCGTTCGACGGGGAAGACTGCCAGCCCCTCTCTGATTTCCTGCTTCAAATCGCGGTCCGCCTGGCGAGTGATCGTGGTGGAGATCTTTCCGAGAAGGTTCGTCTTTCCAAGCTTGGCTACTCCGCTTTCTCCGATCGTCTGAAGCTCCAGTTCCAGGTTCACCGCGTATTCCTCGGCGGTCAATCCGGGGGTGGCGCTTTTCAAGGTGTTCATCAGCTGGCTGGACACCTCGGTGAGGGTTTGAGCTTTGACGGCTTCAATGTCCGTATTGGACAGATCCGCGTAGATCCGGGAGATCTGTTCATAGCTCATCTTGCTGAGGTCCTGCCGTTTGTCCCCTTTCTCCTCGCTGAACGTGATTTGGGTGACGTCGATCAGAAATTCGGTATCGATCTTATCCTGAAGGCGGGTGATGACCCGTTGATCGGCGGCGTTGAAGGTGAAGATGCCCGCTTCGCGTTGAGCTTCCCCTTCTTTGAAGACGAAGTTCCAGACCTTATTCGTATCGTTCGCGGCGATCCACTTCCTGATTTGTGCGCTCTCTGCTTCCGTTACCACAAGTTCGCCGCTCCGCCACGCTTTGAAGTAAAGATCCTTGAGGCGGTTTTCCATCATGATTTCGCCGGATGTCCGAGTGAGCGAAGGGCGCAGGTGCTGGTGATCGAGAATGATCTGGTCATATGGATAGATTGGGAGGAGGGGAGCCGTGGCGGCAAGGATCGAATAGATGATTACGACGATCATTCCGATGACCGCCATCTTGTTTTTTCTCAAACGCCGCCAGGCATCTTTTCCGAGACTGTTTCCCTCGACCACTTGGTTGAATTCGTTCGTTGCTACAACGTTCTTCATCTCGACTTCCTCTACTTGTAGGTGATGCGCGGGTCAAGCTGAGCATAAATGATATCAACGATGAAGTTCATGAAAATCAAGATGACCGAATAGACGATGACTACGCCGACGATTAGGGTGTAGTCCCGGTTGAAAGAGGATTGGACGAAGAATTTTCCCAAGCCCGGAACACGGAAGATCTGTTCGACGACGACGCTTCCCGTGATGATGCCGGCAAATGCGGGACCCAAGTAACTGACGACGGGCAATAATGCGCCTTTCATCGCATGCTTGAAGATGATCGCCGAGCGCTTCATTCCTTTTGCTTTTGCGGTCCGGATATAGTCGCTTCTCAGCGTTTCCAGCATCGACGAGCGGGTGAGGCGGGCGATATTGGCGAAGTATTCAAAACTCAGCGAGACCGCCGGAAGGATGATCGTCAGATACCCTTCGCCGGTGGTGTACCATCCGCTGGTCGGGAGCCATTTGAGTTTTACCGCGAAAATGAGTTGAAAGACCGGAGCGATGACGAAGAGCGGAACACTGATTCCGATGACCGCCAGCCCCATGGTCAGATAGTCGATCCAAGAGTTTTGCCGTACCGCGGCGATGATGCCTATTCCCATGCCGATCGTCACACTGATTGCCATCGCGCATATCCCCAGAACGATCGATTTGGGAAGGCTGGTGGCGATGTAATAGTTCACGTCATAGTCCTTGTATTTAAAGGAAGGACCCAAGTCGCCTCTCATCACGTCAAACATATAGCGGGCATATTGTTTGATGAGCGGTTCGTCAAGATGATACTTCGCCTCAATGTTTCGCCGGACGACGTCGGTAAGGTTTCGTTCGGCGGAAAGGGGTCCTCCGGGGGCGATTCGGACTATGAAGAAACTCAGGGTGATGATGATAAAAAGCGTGGGTATCATCCCTAAGATCCGGTTAACAATATATTTCGTCATGCAATGCCTCGTGTGCGAGAAAAACCGTCGGAGAACGGTGCTCTCCGATAAGCGGTATTGTTGATACTATACCAAGAAGGATTCTTTGGCAAGAATTGGGAAAACCATGTTCTTGGCATGGGGATTTTTCCCGGTGGCTGGACAATGCCCGCTCCCTTGGGTAGAGTTCTGAGACGTGATGAAAACCGTTTATCTAGAAAATCTGGGATGTTCCAAAAACCAGGTGGATGCCGAAGTGATGCTTGCCCTCCTGACCGGGGAGTTTTCCCGCACGGAGGATCCGGCCGCCGCCGACTTGATCATCGTCAACACGTGCGGCTTCATCGAATCCGCCCGAGCTGAAGCGATCGGCTCCTTTTTCGACCTTCATGCGAGCAATCCCGAAGCGAAGATCATCTTCAGCGGATGCATGGCTCAGCGCTACGCCGATGAATTATCGACGGAGCTGAGGGAGGCATCGGCGATTTTCGGCAATCATGACCTTTCAAGACTTCCCGAGGTGGTCGCGCGAGTCTTTTCAGATGAACGGGTCGTTTCAACCCCGGAATATCCGACAAGCAGCTCTGAAGATGCGTACAAACGAAATCAGCTGCTCTCATTCTACGGCAGCGCGTACGTGAAAATCAGCGAAGGATGCAATCATCGCTGCTCCTATTGCGCCATTCCCATCATTCGCGGCTCTTTGCGTTCAAAACCGATGGCGATCATCCTCGAAGAGATAACCTCTCTGGCCGCCCGGGGGGCCAAGGAAATCAATCTCATCGGCCAGGATCTGGCATCCTGGGGGAAAGATATGCAAGAAGCGGATCTGAATTTCATGACTCTGCTCAAACGGATAACCGAGGTCGATGGTGATTTCGTCATCCGTCTGCTGTATATCCATCCCGATATGTTCCCTCTGGAGTTGTTGGATTTCATTCGGAATCATCCGAAGATCCTTCCGTACTTCGACATCCCGTTTCAACATGCCGACGAGAAGATTCTCCGGTCGATGGGAAGAAAGGGAACAGCGGAATCACACTTGGCATTGATTCAAACCATCAGAGAGATGCTTCCCGATTCGGTAATCCGCTCGACGATTCTGCTCGGCTATCCCGGCGAGGATGACGATTCGTTCAGAGCGGTGATGGATTTCTTACGCCGGGCGCAGCTCGATTGGGTCGGTTCGTTCGTCTATTCGCTGGAGGAGGGAACAAAAGCCGCTGCGCTGACGAATGAGCGGAACCATAAGAAACTCGTTTCCAAAGCTCGCAAGGCTCAAAGAGAGCTTGAGGAGCTTCAGCTCTCCATCACCCAAGCGCGCCTCGCGGCCTTTGCCGGCAGGGAGATGGACGTGCTCATTGAAGAACACGTCGAAGGCGAGGATCTCTACATCGGCCGAACCTACGCTCAAGCTCCCGAGGTGGACGGTCTCACCGTGGTATTGGCCCGAGACCTTGTACCGGGGGCGGTGGTCCGGTGCGGGATAACCCGCGTGAACGGCATCGACCTCGAGGCGATTCCCCTCAGCGGAGGACATGATGGCTTCCATTGATTTCTTTCTCGATCAGCTGAATGATCCTCAGAGGGAAGCGGTTCTCGAAAACAGCCGGCCGCTGTTGATGCTGGCGGGGGCCGGGAGCGGGAAGACCCGGGTGATCACCACCAAGATCGCCTATGCGATCGAGGCGTTGAAGGTTCCCCCCTACAAGATTCTCGCCGTCACGTTCACCAACAAAGCCGCAAGCGAGATGAAAGAGCGGGTTGAATCGATGCTTGCGGATAATCCATACGTGAAAGAGTGCAATATTCGAACGTTCCACTCCTTCGGGGCATGGCTCTTAAGAAGATTCGGAAGCGAGATCGGTCTGGGACCGAATTTCACGATCTATGATGATGCCGATTCGCTTGCACTCCTGGCGTCGATCTATCCTTCCCACAAGAAGCGCGATCTTGAACCGATCATGAAACGGATCAGTTACGCCAAGGACCGGATGCTCTCCCCCGGCGAAGCGATGAAGAGCTTTCACGCCGACCTGCTCTTCAAGCAGATGTATGAACGGTATGAAGAAAAGCTTCGAGCGGTGGGAAACCTTGATTTCGCCGATCTGATCGGGCGCTGCATCGAACTGCTTGAGGAGGCTCCCCATGTGCAAGAATGGGTCCACTCCCGCTTCGAGATGATCATGGTCGACGAGTATCAGGACTCCAACACCGCCCAGTTCCTTCTGTTGAAACTCCTCGTCGGTCCCGACACCTTCGTCGGGGTCGTCGGTGACGACGATCAGTCGATCTACCGGTTCCGAGGAGCGGAAGTGAAGAACATCCTTACCTTCGCCTCCTCGTTCCCAAAGACGAAAACGATCAAATTGGAACAGAACTACCGTTCGACCACTCAGATCTTGGATGTGGCCAACAGCATCATTTCCAAGAATACCGATCGGCACGATAAGAACCTTTGGAGCGCCAAGAAGGGCGGACAAAAGCCGAAACTCTTCTACGTTCACGATGAAGAGGATGAGGCAAGAAGAATCGTCACGATTCTCCGCGAAGACCGCAACTACAACGGAAGCGCGGTGCTTTATCGGACCAACGCTCAGAGCGTTCCCTTCGAAACGGTGTTCAAACGATATGGAATCCCCTATAAAGTGGTGGGAGCTCTTCAATTCTACGAACGCGAAGAAGTGAAGGACGCCTTGGCCCTCTTATACCTGTTGACGAACCCCAAAGACGAAGTCTCCTTCCGAAGAATCATCAACAAACCCGCTCGAGGGATCGGACCCGGCGGTGTCGACAAGATCGTCGGATTCGCCCGTGAGACCGGCGGCGATCTTCTGCAAGCTGCCACGTTGGCGGTACGGAACCGGGCGCTTTCCCCGAAAGCCGCCCAGGGGGCTGAGCTCGTGGTGCGCTTCATAGATGAAGGTCGTCGACTCATCATCGAAGGAAATCTGGTGGATGGAGTGACGTTTCTGGTTCGCGAGTCGGGTCTCTACGAGTATTATCAGGAACAGGACTACCTCAACACAACCGTGAAGGTCGGCAACCTCGAAGCGCTGGTAAACGCCCTTTCGGCGTATGAGTCTTCATTTGACGGACTGATCGCGTTCCTGGAGCAGCTGACCCTCGACCGGACCACCCTCGGAACCGACGACCCTCGGGACAAGGAAGGGGTAACCCTGATTACGATGCACAACACCAAGGGATTGGAGTTCGACCGGGTGTTCGTCACCGGCTTGGAGGAAGGGCTCTTTCCGGGCCGTCTGAATGAAGGGGATGAGGATATCCAGGAAGAGCGGAGAATCTTCTACGTCGCGGTCACCCGGGCGCGGGATGAACTCTATCTCTTATCCTCAAGGGTCCGGAAGATCTGGGGTCGAACCACTTTCCAGCATCCGAGCCGCTTCATCGAGGATATCGATCCTGCCCTGATTCGGATTGAAGGATCTCCTTCTCCGGGGGGATACAACTCATTTTCGAAGCGGGAACCGTCCGACTGGGGCAGCAGCGGTTCGAACATGATCCGTCACGGATTCGGCCGCAACGCCAGACAGTTCGAAATGAAGGTGAAGCATGAACCGAAGGGGGAGGGTCCCCTGTTCGCCGTCGGCCAGCGGGTGTACAGCGATGCGTACGGGGAAGGGGAAGTGATCGCTCTTCGGGGTGAAGGGGATCGGGAAGTGATCGATGTCGCCTTCGCCACCGGCAAGAAAGCCACCTACCTGAGCCGCTTCGCCGACCTTGATCGTATTGGTGGTGAATAAGGCTAGACACGATTGGGCGGAAGATTATACAATGCTTACCGTTGTCCGCCCTTCGGGGCGTGGATTTTTTGATAGATATGGCGTCACGCTGTGAAGAACCTGATCATGTTCGATTCGTTTCAAGCGTACTTTGGACCTTGTCGGAGCACGATGGTGCGCTCCTGCCTAACCTGCCTTTCCCAGGGAGTTGCCCAAGACCAGAGCCTTGATCGGATGCAGTGGTCGGCGAACGGGAAACGTTTGCTAAATTGCTCATTAGCCAATCGATTTCTTCTCTTCCGGGCAGGCCATGACGATGCAGGAACCTGCATCATTATTACAGGCAAGGAGCAACCTTGCAGAGCAGGATGAATAGATGAAGACTATTTTTGTGAAACCGCTGACGATTCAGAAGAAATGGTATCTGATTGATGCAGAGGGAAAGGAGCTTGGCAGAGTGGCAGTCGCCGCAGCACGCATCCTTCGCGGGAAGAACAAAGCTGAGTATGCCCCCCTCCATGACCTTGGTGACTGTGTGATCATCATCAATGCTGAAAAAGCGATTCTTACCGGAAACAAGTACAACGACAAGATGTACTACAGCCACTCCGGCTACCCCGGCGGACTGCGCAAGACCAGCTATGCCGAGATGATCAAGCGCAAGCCGACGTTCCCGATGGAGCAAGCCGTTAAAGGGATGCTGCCCAAGGGGCCGCTTGGACGCAAGTTGTTTACCAACATGCGTGTCTATGCCGGTGCCGAGCATAAGCAAAGCGCCCAGCAACCGATTCCGGTCGAAATCTAAGGTAGGAGCGAATAATGGCAAAGAAAGAAGCTAATAAAACAGTGAACCTTGGTCATGGTGTTGGTCGCCGCAAGACCGCGGTCGCTCGTGTCTATCTTCGTGAAGGCGAAGGCAAAATCATGATCAACGGTCGGGACGTCGACAGCTATTTCGGCAATCCGATGCTTACGTTCATCGTCAAACAGCCGTTGACCACCACTGAGACGGAAGGCAAGTACGATATCCTCATCAACGTGAAAGGCGGCGGAGTCTCCGGCCAGGCCGGTGCATGCCGCCACGGAATCGCCCGTGCCCTTGTCATTCACGATGAAGCCTTCAGGCCGGCCCTTCGAGCCGCCGGGTTCCTGACCCGCGACTCGCGAATGGTTGAGCGGAAAAAGTACGGTCAGCCCGGCGCCCGCCGAAAGTTCCAGTTCTCCAAGCGTTAAGGTGTCTTACGCACGGATTGCAAGGGAGCCCGACAAGGGAGGGTATCAACTCCTCCCTCATGAGGGTTCCCCTTTTTTTATCTCCTCGAAACTGTTTCGCTCGTATAACCTGAGCGTGGATCAGGAAATCGATGAAGAGCTTGCTTCCGAGCTCTTCAGGGAGAGTCAGAAGGAGAGGTGCTACGCCCAAGGTCTTTCGTACCTCGCCCGAAGCGAGCATACCGCCTTTCACCTCGCTCAAAAATTGATTCGGAAAGGATACCCCAAAGAGATCATCGACGATGCCATCGCTCTTCTCATCGAAGAGGGATCGCTCAGCGACCTTCGCTACGCCCGGCTGTTCATCGAACGGCGGCAGCGCAAAACTCCCGAAGGCCGCTTGCGCCTCGCCCAGCGTCTTGCCCAGCGAGGCGTCGAGAAAGGTGCCGCCGAAAAGGCGTTGGACGAGCTGTTCACCGAAGAGCGGATCGCCTCCTACGTCGCCGATGCGGTCTTGCGAGCCCGAACCGGATATCCCGACAAAGAAGTACGGGATCTTCTCCGTTCCTGGGGGTTTTCTTCCTATGAGATGCGAACGGGACTTGAAAAGATGAGTGAAGATGAATCACCGTAACGAAGATGCACCCCGAGCGATCGGGGTGCATGGTCGTTCTTGACAGGGGACTACTTGGTCTTGATGTGGGCAAGGAATTCCTTGAATCCGTCCCGTTTGTTTTTCGCCTCCGGTTCATACTCTTCCAGCGGGTAATGCTCAAGGACGAAGTCAATATCCTTGTCCCCCCGGCCGGAGAGGTTCACCAGAATCACCTTGTCCGGGCTCATCGTCTGAGCCAGCTTGATCGCATACGCCACGGCGTGGCTCGATTCCAGGGCGGGGATGATGCCTTCCATGCGCGAAAGACCGTAGAATGCCTCCACCGCTTCACGGTCGGTGATCGATTCATAGATCACCCGCTTGATCGAATGAAGGAACGAGTGCTGCGGTCCGACGCCGGGGTAGTCCAGGCCGCTGGCGATTGAATAGACCGGAAGAGCTTCGCCCTGTTCATCCTGAAGCAGAAGGCTCCTGAAGCCGTGAAGAATCCCCACGCTTCCCTTGGTGATCGTCGCGGCGTGATTGGGGGTGTCCAATCCCTTTCCGGCCGGCTCGACTCCGTAGATCGCCACTTCATGATCGTCCAGGAACGCGCTGAAGATTCCCATCGCGTTCGATCCGCCTCCGACGCACGCCACGATCGCTTCGGGAAGACGCCCGATCATCTCTCGGATCTGCTCCTTCGCTTCGATGCCGACGATCGATTGGAAATCGCGAACCATCATCGGGAACGGATGAGGACCGACGACCGAACCGATGCAGTATATCTGATCGACCGGGTCTTTCAGATACGCTTCAAAAGCGGCATCGACCGCGTCTTTGAGGGATTGGGTTCCTCGTTCGACCTCAATGACCTTCGCTCCGAGAATCTTCATCCGGCTGACGTTCGGAGCCTCTTTTCGGACGTCGATGCTTCCCATATAGATGTCACACTCAAGACCCGTCAACGCCGCTGCGGTGGCAAGGGCTACACCATGCTGGCCGGCGCCGGTTTCGGCGATCACCTTCTTTTTGCCCATCGCTTTGGCGAGGAGGACTTCGCCGATGCAGTGGTTGATCTTATGGGCGCCGGTATGGTTGAGATCTTCCCGTTTCAAATAGATCTGCGCACCTCCGACCGCTTCGCTGAGTCGTTTTGCATGATAAATCGGAGAAGGGCGGCCCACGTAATGTTTGCGCAGGTCCATCAATGCTTCAATGAAAGCGGGATCTTCAACGATCTTTCGATAGGCGCGATCGATTTCCTTCATCACTTCATCGAGATCCGGAGGAAGGTATGCTCCTCCGTATTCGCCGAAATATCCCTCGCTGTTCGGCAAGTCTTTCGTATTGATTGTTTTCGTCAGTTCATTAGCCATGAGAAATCTCCTTAATAGCTGGGATGTTACTGTACGTAGAAACACGATGTCAATACTTTTTATCAAAAAGTTTCTATAAAAAGAAACAAAAGTTTCTTATTTCTTTTATAGCAAGAAAATACCCCCACAAAAGATGTGGGGGCAACGATACCGGAACATCTTACGCGAGGCCGACTGCCCGTTTCAGGGTGGCGCCGTCGCGAACTCCGATCGCTTTATTGACCACTTCACCATCTTTGTAGATGAGCAGCGTCGGAATCGATTGAATTCCATGGGCCATCGCAAGTTCACGCTCCTCATCGACGTTGACTTTGACGATTTTCAACTGATCAGCTGTATATTGTTTCGCCAGATCTTCAAGAATCGGAGCCTGCATTCGACAAGGTCCGCACCAAGGTGCCCAGAAGTCGACGATAACGGGTGCCTTGCTTTTGAGCACTTCACTTTCATATGTGCTCTTGTTCACTTGTTTAATCATTCCATTCTCCTCTTACGTTGTGTACCATAATAGTGCTGTTAATCTGCTACGAAGAGTAAGATACTACATTTATTTGCTAACGGCAACTACTTGGGGGCATTACGGTGAACACTCCGATTATCGACTTGCATATCGACACGATGTATGCCCTTGCCAATCGATATTCGAGCGGTGATCTTCGATCGAATACCGGTCATGTCGATCTGGAGAAGATGAAAACGGTAGAAGGAGGGATAACGAGCTGCTTCGCCCTCTTCGTCGACGGACAGGAGACTCCACAGAGGTGGAACGCCGTCAATGAGCTGTACCGATGCTTTCTTGACTTGATGCATGAGCACGGTGAAACGATCACCCATGTTGCCACAGCGGAAAACACCGAAGGGTGCCACGCCATTCTGAGCATCGAGGAGGGGGGAGTCCTTGAAGGCGATCTTGCTCGATTGGAAATTCTTCATTCGTGGGGAGTGCGCCTGATGACGATCGGGTGGAATTGGGAGAATGAGCTCGGCTTTCCCCACTACCGAAGGGGAGCTCTGAAGCCCTTCGGTCATCAGGTCGTCGAACGGATGGAAGAGCTGAAGATCCTCGTTGACGTGTCTCACCTCAATGATGAAGGAATCAGCGATATCATAACGATCGCCAAACGCCCGGTCGTCGCAAGCCACTCCAACTGTCGAAGCGTATGCGACCATAGCCGAAATCTCAGCGACGATCTGATCAAGAAGATCGCCCGGACGGGCGGGGTGGTCGGTCTTACGTTCTGCCCGCCTTTCGTTGCAAGGCAGTCCACCCATGCTTCGGTCGAAGCGCTCGTGACCCATTGCAAGCACTTCTACAAGGTCGGAGGCGCCGAGATTCTAGCCCTCGGAACCGACTATGATGGAATCACCGGGACATGTGAAATTCGAGGATATCAGGATCTTCATATTCTCCATTCAGCACTCAAGCGTGCTGGTTTTTCCTCATCGTTTCTGGATGGATTCTGGTACAAGAACGCTCAACGGGTGCTTAACGCTTAACCTTTACCACTTCATCGTTTTAAGAAAGCGTGCGAGGTTGTCGACCGTTTTAAGCAGATCCGACCGGGCTCGAAGCTTCGCTTCCTTGAAAGGGATCGCCAAACGGTTGATCGAGAAGATCGCGCTGACTCCTTCGCCATACGCTCCGTCGGCGTCATCGGCGATATCGCCAACCAGCGCGATTACCGGAACTCCGCTCTGTTTCGTCCGTCGACCGACTCCGATCACCACTTTGCCGCGAAGGGATTGGCCGTCGATCTTTCCTTCTCCGGTGATGACCATATCCGTCTTTTCAAGAAGCTCGTCAAAGTGAACGGCATCGAGAACCGTTTCGATTCCCATCTGCAGTTCACTGCCAAAGTAGGCGGCCATTCCGCCGCCCATGCCGCCGGCCGCTCCGCTACCGGGTATCGCCTGCACATCGATGCCGATATCGGAGGAGATCACCTTCGCAAGAGATTTGAGGTTTGCATCCAAGCGCTTCACCATCTCCGGATCCGCTCCCTTCTGAGGTCCGAAGATGTATGCCGCTCCCGTTTCACCATGAAAGGGGTTGTCGATATCGCACATCGTGGTGATCGTTACCTGATCGAGGATCGGATTCCTCGTTGACGTGTCGATTGAAACTACATGGTTGAGCGTCCCGCCGGTAGGGATGAAGGCGTTGCCCTCTTTGTCCAGGAAGGTGACGCCGCATGCGGCTGCGGCTCCGCACCCTCCGTCATTGGTCGCCGATCCTCCAAGACCGACGATGATGCGGGTGCAGCCTTCTTTCGCCGCGGCGAGAATCAGTTCGCCGACGCCGTATGTAGTCGTCAGATCCGGTCTCAGCGCATCACCGACAAGGGGAAGACCTGCACACGCCGCCATTTCGATGACCGCGACGTTGTCAGGCAACACTCCGTAGAAGCTTCCCATCGCTTCTCCGAACGGACCCTGTACGGTTATATGCTTCTTCTCTCCGCCGAGGGCTTGCAGGAACGCATCGACGCTGCCTTCACCGCCGTCTGCCACGGGGATTGAACGAATCTCCGCATCGGGGTAATGGACCTTGAGACCCTCTTCAACGATGGCGCAGATTTCAGCTGAACTCATGGTTCCCTTGAATGAATCGGGGATGAGAAGAAAGCGTTTCATATGAAGCTCCTCGTAGTAGTGATACCAAGGACAGTGTATCTCCATCAGAGAGGAAAAGAAAGAAGCATGGTTACCGCTTCCAGAACGTCTTGGTGAAGAGAACATATACGGTGAAGAGTTCGAGTCGGCCGACCAGCATCAAAAAGGAACACACCCATTTGTAGAAAGAAGGAAAGAAACCGAAGTCGCCCTGCGGTCCGACCTTGGCGAAGCCCACTCCGACATTCCCCAGACAGAGAAATGAGGCTTGGAGACTGGTAAGCAGATCGGTTCCGCTGAAGGAGAGGACCAACGCACCGAGCAGGCCGGTGAAGATGTACATTCCAACAAAGGTGGCGATCGCATTGATTACGTCGCTGGTGAGGACCGTCTGCCCAAGGCGGACTTGGAAGACCCCTTTTGGGTGAACTCGTTTCTTCAGCTGGTAGCGCGCCAGCTTGAAGAAGGCGACCACCCTGACTACTTTGATTCCGCCGGCGGTAGAGCCTGCCGAACCGCCGATGAAGAAGAGGAAGAAGAGAATCATCTGGGTGAAGGCGGGCCATGTTTCATAATTGGTCGTGGTAAAACCGGTGGTGGTCAGCATCGAGGTGTTTTGGAACGCACTATAGCGCAAGCTCGTCCAAAATGTGGGGAATGTCTTGCTGATTGTCATGTATGCGGCGGAAACGATGATCGAAGTCCCCAAGATTCCGAGGTATGCCCGCAGCTCGGCGTCACGGAAGACGCTTTTCGCCTTGCCGACGAAGAGGCGCCAGTAGAGGGCGAAGTTCACACCGCTGATCACCATGAACACCGTCACCACGATATCGACGTAGGAGCTTTCAAACCCTGCAATCGAGTTGTTCATCGTCGAGAAACCTGCGGTGCTCATCGTGGAGAAGGTGATTGTTATCGCGTCATATGGGGAGAGTCCGCCAAGCAAAAGGAGAATGATTTGCATAATTGAGAATCCCACGTAGATTGTCCACAACAACAACGCAGAGGTTTTGATCTTCGGCGTCAATTTATCCTTTGTGGGTCCGACACTCTCGGCTCCGACCAGCATCGTTCCCGTTACTCCCAAAGCGGGCAGGAGGGCGACGAAGAGCACGACAATCCCCATCCCGCCGAGCCAGTTGGTTTGAGAGCGCCAAAAGAGGATCGAGCGCGGGAGACTTTCAATCTCGCTCAACGTCGTCGCTCCGGTGGTGGTGAATCCGCTCATCATCTCAAAGAATGCGGAGGGGTAATCCGGCAGACTCCTGCTCACATACAGCGGCAAGGCGCTGAAGGCCGTAGCCGCGATCCAGGTCAGCGTTACGACGAAGAATCCATCCCGAGCGTGGAAATTCTTCGTTGCGGGTTTGTCCGTCCCGATGAGAATCGCTGCACAGAAGAGGGTTGTCGCCAGATAGGTGACTCCGAATCCGAAGAGGGCATCACTTTCACCAAGAAATGCCGCCATGATCGTGGGAACTCCCATCAACGCTCCGATGAAGAGCTCGATGAGTGCGATGAGTCGAAGATCCAGTTTCCAGTTGACCATCATCGATCCCGTCCAAACAGGGATTCAATGAATTCGGTGTGTTCAAGCTTGACCACGACCAACAGCGTTGAATCCGCCTCAATCGTTGAATCTCCGGTAGGGATATGGCTTGTTCCATCCGATCCGGTCATTCCGGCAATGATCGCTTTGGTCCTCATGTCAATGTCCTTGAGAGCCTTTCCGATGAGAGGGCTCGTTTCCGGGATGACATATTCGATGATCTCGAGCTGCCCGTCAAAGAGGGTGTGAACGGAGGAGACGTTCGTGCTGCGCAGATAGCGCAACAGAGATTCTACGGTCGTGTCGGTGGTGGAGATCACCACGTCGATATCCAGGAAACGAGCCATCCGAACGTAGTTGTTGTTGTGCTTGATAAGGGCGATCGATCGGGTGATTCCCACTCGTTTCGCGTAACTGGCTGTAATGACATTCAGCTCATCATTATCAGTGAGAGCGATGAGCAGATCGCTGCTTGTCAACTGCTCCTCCCTCATGATGTCTTCATCAGTGATATCGGAGTGGATAACCAGGATTTCCCGAAAGCGTTCGCTGAACTCTTTACATGTTTCATCATCCTTGTCGATTAATGTTACCCGATTTCTCATTGAAGGGTGCATATCGTTTAAAAGCGCTCGGGTAATCTTGCTTGCTCCGACAAATACCATCCGCCTGGGGACTTTCTCCAGATCTCCGACCGCCTTGAGGATTCCATGAACTTCCTTTTCGTTTGCGACGATGGAAAGCGTATCGCCTTCTTCAATACGTGTTTCACCGGAAGGTATTCGTACTGCTTCATTATTATTGATCGCTGCCACGATGAACTCTGTTTTCAACGCTGTTCGCAACTCCATCATGTTTGAACCGATGAACGCACTGGAGGGGCCGACATGCATGGTATACAGCAGGAGCGTCGAGTTGGAGAAGTTCAGGATATTCGGATTCACCCCCTGATTGATGAGGGTATTGATCGATCGACCGGTTTCCGCCGTTGGATTGACGATGTAATCGATTCCCAAGAGTCCTTCGCGCAAGCCGCTTGCTCCGGTGTAGGTGAGGGAACGAATCACTGCGACGGTTCGGACATGAGGGTAGGAGGCTTCCACCAATCCACAGGAAATGAGGTTGATTTCATCGCTGTCGGTAAGGGTGATGAACGCTTCCGCGTTCTCTATTCCCGCTTCGATCAATTTTGCCGGATTGGTTCCGTTGCCGATGACACCCAGGCAGTCAAGACGTGATACCGCCTGCTCGATTCGTTTGCTGTCTGAATCGAGCATCACGACATCCTTCCCCTCGGCAATCAATTGCCGAGCAAGACCCATGCCCCGTTTTCCAGCTCCCAGAATAATATAGTTCTTACTCGTGGCCCACTTCTCCTTGGTAAATACCAACGCTGATTATCATAGCAGAACGGCTTTCAAATGCAACAGGGTACCGGCAAATCATGTTCTCCCGACTTTTGCAGCCAGAAATTAAAAAAGCTCTCGTAACTCCTTTAGGGAGTATATTTTTTTAACTTTTTTAGAAACATTTCTTTGTATGGCGTTATAATGCGTTGACTCTTTTGGGATATCGTG
>JAAYQW010000006.1 GCA_012519115.1 Spirochaetales bacterium | reverse complement strand
TGGAGGTGGGGGGATTCGAACCCCCGTCCTAATGTGCCATCCAATGACATCTACAAGCTTAGTCGGTGGTTTTGTTCTCGAAGAGCAGGTACGGCCATCGACCTCCATCCGGCTCTTCCAGCCTACTTGATTGTTCCCTTCCCCCATAGGCGTTGAGTCGGGTAAGCCCTTGTTGTTACAGGTAACCGAGCCTTAAGAGCGGCAGGTTCCCGGCCCTGTTCGCTGTCGGACTGTTAGGCCGCGAGAGCGAATTCTGCTTCGGCGACGAAATCTTCGTCTTCACGTTTGGCAGTTAAATTGGTTGCTAGTTTAAGGAGTTGGCGCTCCGCTTGCAGCCATTGACCTGATCTACCACCAGTCGAAACCGGAACACCCCCGAGGTATTCTGGTGTTTTCAGTATACTGAAGCGGATTACAAACGACAAGTGGTCAATCAGCGGGCTTCAAGATATACAAGAAGTGCTTCGCTGAACTCCTTCAGATCATCGAACCGGACGGCGGCATTTCTGTCGTAGGGAGTGCTTTGGCGATTCACGATGACCAGCTCCCCTCCCCGGCTTATCGTCGTGTAGACCAAGGAAGCCACCGGCTGAACGATCAACGATGTTCCGAGCGAAATTGCCAGATCGGCTGTCGCGAAGGCGTTATACGCCCGAGTCAGCAAGGAATTGTTCAGATTCTCCCCATAGAACACGATATCCGGCTTGATGACTCCCCTGCATCTCTTGCATATGGGAACGGATCCGCTTTTTACCGTGGTGTAGACTTCATCGAACGGATAGGAGGCGTTGCAGGAGGTGCAATAGTGGCGGGCCACGCTGCCATGGAGCTCATAGACCTCCTTGCTTCCCGCCTTGGTATGAAGCATATCGATGTTTTGGGTATACAGGCCATCAAGCTTTCCGGCCGCTTCAAGCTTCGCCAAGGCGATGTGGACGATCGAGGGCTCGAATTCGGTGAGGTCATACCACTCGTCCTTCGCCCAGGAGTAGAAGATCTCCGGATTCCGCTTGAAGAGCGGAAGGGAGATGACCTCTTCGACGCTGAGATGTTTGTATTGTTTTGAATATATTCCGTCGCTGGAGCGAAAATCAGGGATTCCGCTGAATGTCGATACTCCTGCTCCGGTCAAGGCTACGGTGGATTTCGATCGTTCCAGCAGTGAAATGAACTTGTCAAACTTCTTATCAGACACTTATACGACCTCTCCTTGAAGGGTATTGCCTTTCAAGCCGGTCAGCCGAACCGTGACGAATGACCCAATCGGAGCATCTGAGGTAAAGGCGACCATTTCATTGTGTTCGCTTTTACCGAGCATCCGGTTCACATCATCACGCGTTCGTTGGCTTACCAGCACCTCCAGTATATCACCAATTCGCGCTCTGCGTACTGATTGAAAGATTTCAAGCTGGAAATCGATCAATTCCGACAATCTCCGACTCTTGGTTTCTTCATCGATCTGATCTTCCAGCTCGACCGCCTTCGTGCCCTCCCGGGGATTGAAGTAGTACATGAACGCTTCGGAGCACTGCAGGAACGAAAGGACTTCAAGGGTTTCATGGTACTCTTCTTCGCTCTCCGAGGGAAAGCCCACCATCACGTCGGTGGCGAAGGTGACCGAGGGGATCGCCGATCGGATTGTGGTTATTAAAGAAATAAACTGCTCCTTGGTGTACTTGCGGTTCATCGCTTTCAGGATCCTGGATGAACCGCTTTGCAGGGGGATGTGGAGGTGCTTGGCCACCTTCTCTTCACGTTTGATCACCTCGATCAATTCCTTCGTGAAATTCTTCGGATGGGGGCTGTCGAAGCGGATCCAGCGGATATGCTTCGTCTCTTCGGCGCAGAGGCGTCGAAGCAATGCAGGGAACGTGATTACCTTCCCATCTTCCTCATAGTGATAGCTGTTCACATTCTGACCGAGAAGGGTCACTTCCTTCACTTCTTTAGCATCAAGGTAGTGGAGCTCCCTGATGATATCGTTGATGTCGCGCGAGATCTCCCGTCCCCGGACATAGGGAACGATGCAGTAGGAACAGAAGTTGTTGCATCCGTTCATGATGGGGACGTAGGAAGAGAACTCGCCTTCCCGATAGTAGGATTCGCTGAACGTGTACTTCTCTTCCTTTTCATCATAGGTTCCATTCGGGGATGCGAGGATATCCACGATCCGCTGCTTGTCGTTGGTTCCGATGACGAAATCGACGTACGGGGCGTCACCCTTCAGATCATCCTTCAGGCGTTCGGCCATGCAGCCGGTTACGATCAGGGTCAGCGGTCGTTTCTTTTTTATCGCCCCGAAATATCCGAGCCTTCCCCAGATCCGGTTATCAGCGGACTTGCGGACCGTGCATGTGTTGAGAATCGCGACGGCGGCTTCCTCGGCGTTCTTGGCCGGAGTGAGCCCGGCGCCTTTCAATTGGAGTTCCAACGCATTGGACTCGGCGATGTTCATCTGGCACCCGTAGGTCTCAAGCCAGTATTTCCGCTTCATTGCGCCTCTTTTTTGCCGCTTGCAAGGTGTTGTTCATCAGCATGGCTACCGTCATGACCCCAACCCCGCCGGGAACCGGAGTGATGGCGGTCGTTTTGGAAGCGACGTGCTCAAAGTCGACGTCGCCTACCAATCGATAGCCGCGAGCCCGACCGGCATCCTCAATTCGATTGATGCCGACATCGATGATTACCGCACCCTCTTTGACATGGTCAGGGGTAATGAGGAGGGGCTGTCCGATGGCGACGATCAGGATGTCGGCGAGACTTGTGATGCCACGAAGGTTTCGAGTTTTCGAGTGGCAGATCGTAACGGTGGCATCCCATCCCTTCTGGAACAGCAATGCGGCGATGGGCTTTCCGACGATGTTTGAACGGCCGACCACCACGACGTGTTTTCCTGCTGTTTCGATCTCATAGTACTCAAGCATCTTCAAAATGCCCAATGGCGTACAGCTGACCAGGGATGGGTTTCCCAACAGAAGATTACCGACATTGACCGGATGGAATCCGTCGACATCTTTTAAAGGGGAGATGGTTTCCAAGATCTTTGCAGCGTCGAGGTGATCCGGCAGCGGCAGCTGAACCAGAATTCCGTCGACCTTAGGATCGTCGTTCAGCTTGCTGAGCAGGGAAAGCAATTTTTCTTCACTGACGGATTCATCGAATCGGTAGGTGGCATGATCGAAACCGAGTCGATCGCACGCTTTCTCTTTCATCGAAACATAGGAGGAGCTGGCCGGATCAGATCCGACGAGAATCACCGCCAGATATGGAGCATGGTTCGTGCTTTGAATATACCGAGCGGTCTCCTCTTCCAATCGAAGATAGATCTCTTCGGCAACAGGCTTTCCCCACAGTGTTTTCATCGGAACATCCTCACTTCTGTACCCTACCCTAAAGCGGCATGGTTTTGCAAACCCCCAAGGAATCTTTATCGGACACCTCTATGCGTTTCAAGGAGCATTCGGTATACTGAAACGTAACGTCCGACCCCGTTTGGGTGTTCAATAGTCGAGGTACCTATGAAACGACGAATAAGTATTTTGCTCCTTCTGATCACTGTCCTGAGTGTCGGGCTGAGCGCCGAGCCGTTCTATGACAAGGGAAATCAGACCTTTTCCTTCACTCTCGGCACGACCGTTCCGACATTTGTCCATTTTTTCAGTGACAATGAAACCCGGGCAGGCCTCGGTGTCGACAACACCGGAATGAAGGTCGGCGGTTACGGTGCGATCAGCTACCAGGCGTTCACATCGCCGTACAGCGCGATCGGTGGCGAAGTCGGGTATGACTTCAACTACGTGGTGGACGGCAATCTCTATACCGCGGTACCGTTCTTCTTCAAGTACAGCTACTTTCCTGTTCAAGGGACGATCGATCTTCCCATAAGCTTCGGCCTCGGCTTTGCCTACAACTCCGGCGGAGCGAATACCTCGATCATGACGCTGTATTCGAATATCGAATTGGGATTGACGTACTACCCCGGCGAGCATTGGGGATTCGGTGTCCGGACCGGATTGTGGCTCATTCCCGAACTCAACTATCGAAAGGAGCTTTTTGCCGACAACGCGCTTGCCGGCTTCGTTCCCATCACCCTCTCGGTAAGCTACAGGCAATAGGAGGAAATCATGAAAAAACCACTTATCATCATCGCAGCGATGGCTCTCCTCTTCACTTCCTGTAACGCCGATGCGACCAGCGGGCTCTTCAGAACCGCGACGGAAGCCCGGGAAGCGCTGACGATCAAGTATATGCAGGTCGTCGGAAGAAAAGGCGCAAACGACACCCTCTACTTCCTCACCAAAGCAGGACTCTTCGTCAAAGATACCAATGCTTCAGCATCCGGATCGATCGTTGAAAGTGTAGAGGGCAACCGAGTTCAAAATGCCGCCTACAAGAATGATGTCAACAGGCTTTTATATAAAACGGATAAGGATGACGGATCATTATTCAAGTACGATCCGGCAACCAAGGTATCCACCCCGATCCCGATCCCTGCCGCTCCGATCACCGACTTCAGGCTCATGCCAAACGGGAAGGTCGTCCTGAAGGGGGCGGAGAATACAGGTGACTTCTGGATTGTGGCAGATGACAAATTAGGCAGCTATGCTGCCGATGGTAAGAAAATTGCAGCAGGTGAAGGTTTCGATCTCTATGGGCTTTTCACCCCTTCCGACTACGAGAAGTCGGATACGAGCAAAGGGTTTATCCTATCATTCGTGAAAGCCGGTTCGCCCAATGAATACAAGAACTACTATTATGATGGGACGAATGTGAATCCAGTGAATAATACTCTTGGTCCCATCGCCAACTTCGCAGTTGTCGGTATAGATTTGTATGTGCTGACGACCGAGGGGGAGTTGCATTACCTGAAATCAGGTGACTTCGGCAATTCTACTGAGCTTAAAGACAACGCTGTCGGGTATGAACGCAACGCATTCTTCTACCCTGTCGATGATGGAACGAGCATCCACTTCATCACCAACCCATCTTCCTCCGATTCGATGACCGTACTCAGCGTCGTCAAGGGAGATCCGAAAGCGGATTCAACCACAACAAGTACAATCAAGCTCGGCTATGCCGCAACGCTGAAGGACACGCATATCGTAAGCTCCTTGCAGCTGGATGGCGAGACGTTCCTGGTCGCCACTGAGAAGCACGGGATGTATTCAGTCAAGGTTGATAAGGTTAACGTGAATAAGAATGATGGAACGAATGTTCAGGATATCAGCAAAGCGGAAGAATACACGTTCTGATGATCAGTCGTTTCGCACCTGATGGAGAATCTCCCTCACTTCGGGATCGTTGAATTGCTCATCGATCTCCTTGGCGGAAAGCCCAAGGAATTCATGGCAGTTGTAGTGGATCCAGACTTCATCTTTCTCACTGTTGAGAACGTGCTTGCGGCAGTAGTAATCCGGCTGGATGGGAAGGGGTTCTTCATTCTTGTAAAGAGGAACTTTGTAGTCGTAGACCACGACCTTGAGATCATGGCGGGGAATGCCCTTTTGCATGATGATTTCACCGAGGGCGTTGACGGTCTTGCCGGTATCAAAGATATCATCAACCAAAAGAATCTTGTCTCCGCTTCGAAGGAATTCGGGTGAATACGTCCATCCGTCCACCATGACCCGAGATTGATTCCTCAAGTATCCGTATGAACGAGCTACAACGGCCGCATAGAACACCGGTCGTTCTTTCCGGTTGAGCTTCACCATCTTGTAGTATTCACTGAAGACGTTCGCCATGTACGCTCCGCCGCGAAGCGAGGCATAAATGATGTCGGGAACAAAGCCATCTTTCGTGTACATTTTATGCGCAAGCTTCAGCGTATCGTCCCGAATCGTATCGCAACTGATGAATTCCTTGTTCATGTGAACCTACCCCCTGGTCAAAATGACTAAGCCGTCTTTAGCTATCGCTACAGTATCCTCAAAGTGGGCGGAAGGCAACCCATCCCGGGTAACCACTGTCCAGTTGTCCTCCAAGATCGAGACCTTGTGGGTTCCGAGGTTGATCATCGGCTCGATCGCCAACACCATCCCCTCGCGAATCCGGGGATTCGCCAGGAACGGAGCGCTGTAATTCGGAATCTCCGGTCCTTCATGAACCGCGAGCCCCACCCCGTGTCCGGTGAAATCCCGCACTACCCCATAACCGTATTGAGAACAGTGATGTGAAACCGCTTTTCCGATATCCTGGATTCGCGCCCCGTTTTTTCCTGCAGCCTCGATTCCAAGATCGAGCGATTCCCTGGTAACTTTACACAGCGTTTTGTACGCTTCCTTCGTCTCATTGACGATGAACGTTCGTGCCATATCGCTGAAATACCCGTTGAGATTGATCCCGAGATCCACGGAAACCAGATCCCCTTCCTTGATGATCTTTTTCGTGGAGGGGATTCCGTGAATCACCTCTTCATTCACCGAGACGCAAGCGCTTGCGGGAAACCCGCCGTAGTTCAGAAAGGAAGGAATTCCCTTATGCCGAATAATAAAATCGTGGCAGTATTGGTCGATGTCTTTCGTGCTCATTCCCGCTTCGATGAACGTTTCCAACTCTTCCATGAGGCGGGCGGTCAGGGCACACGCTTCGCCGATTCGTTTGATTTGTTCTTCACTCTTCAGTTGAATCATAGTTCATTCCTTCCCGCTTTTCGAACACCTGTTTGTTCATCGCATCCAGAATCCCGTTGATGAACTTGTAGTTCACCTCGCTGGAGAAATCCTGGCTGAGCTTTACCGCTTCATCGATAATCACATGCGGGTGGACATTTGCATACAGAAGAGAAAACACGCTGATTCGGAGAATATTGCGATCGACATAATCAATCCGGTCGATGGGTCGATTCAGACTGAATTGACTGATCAGTCGATCGACCTCTTCAAGGTTTTCAAGCGTCCCGCGGATCAGATACATCGCATAGATTCGAACATCTTCTTCAAAGTTTTCATATTCATCATCAGTAACCGCACTGAAAGTTGTCGGAATCTTGGACAGATCGAGTTCATCATTGAAATCCATCGCATAGAGCGTCTGAATCGCCAATTCCCGGGCTTTATGTCTGCTTCTCATGCTTCCTACTTGTACAGAATACGAACCGTTGCACTCTTTCTCAATTCATCAACCAGCGAGTTGACGGCTTTTACGTACAGTTCTTGTTGTTTGGCGGCTTTCAGTTCATTGGTGATATAGGTCCGGATCGTCATCGGATTGTTGGGGCTGATCACATCATCGAGGGCGAGGATTTTCGTTTCGCTGTATACCAGCACTTTGAGAATATGGTAGCCGGTGTTCGATTCGACCAGACCGCTCGTCTCCCCGACATCCAAGCTGAACGCCACCTCGAAGAACGATTCGCCAAGACCGAGCCGGGCTTCCTCATTATCCATCGTCAACCAACCGATATCTCCGCCTTTGCTTTTTGACGGAGTGTCCTGCGAATATTCGACAACCGCCTTTTCGAAGGAAAGGGTTCCGTTCTTGATTTTATCAGCGACATCGCTGAGCAAGGTCTTGTTGGCGGTGTTCACGCCGCTGTCGGAGGAATACGGAATGAAGATATGGGAAAGCTTCACCGTTTCAGGGGAAACGAACATCGTCCGATTCTTTCGATAAAAAGAGGTGATTTCACTTTCGGTAACAATCGGATCTTCTTTCAATACATCCGATTTTTTCAACTGTACGTAGGAATCGACGAGCAGCTGCTCGCCGATCAATTGCTTATATGCTGCGACGGATCCAAAATTGTTGACGATGATCTGATCGAACTCTTCGTTGGTCAGCTGTGTTCCGTAACTCTGCTCGATCACCGCCTTTTGATTTTTGTAGGCGGTATCGACCATTGAGGAAGAAATTACCACTCCGTCCCGTTCGGCGCCCTGGCGGAAGAGCTCATTGTTGATCAGGAGATTAAGCACCTGAAGCGGATCGACAGCGGAGGGGTCCTGAGCCGCAGCTTGGTACTTGGCGACTTCGGCATCCAGGTCACTCATAGATATTTGAACGGTTTTCGTCAAGCGGACCGTGGCAGCGGGGCTGCTGATCGTGGCGGCGAAGACCAGGGAAGTGGTCATAAGGATCAGAATCGTTAAAGATACAAACCGTTTCATCATGTGAACTCCTACAAATGATAATCAAATCTATCGGTGAAAAGTAACCGTTAAATCTGAACACGCTCGCCGATCGCTCGGGCAAGATCGGGTTTTTTTATCACTTCACTTTTTTTGAGGAACATCCCCTCTTTCTCCATCGCCTTCATCAGAGCATGGAGCGTCTTCATCGTTCGAACCCCCCCGCTCGTGATAAACGCCATGCAACGCTTGCCGCTGAGTGTTCCCGCCCCTTTGAGGAAGGTTGTGACGACTTCGGGGATTTTTCCTCCGAAGAACGTGGTATTGTTCGTTCCGATTACCAGATAGTCATAGAAAGAGACGATCTTGCCGCTCTCCAGATTCATATCGATGAGATCGACTCGATGCCCCTGGCTTTGAATTCCTTCACTCAAGCCCTGAGCGACCGCTTTCATCTTCCCATCGTTTTTTTGGCTTGAACCATAGAGAATACCAACATTCATATCAGCCCCCTTGGAAACAGAAGCCGACCGCATCGAGTGCGGCCGGAGAGATCAAGAGCAACACTCCTCAACGAGTGCAGCCTCTTAGTTGCCTGCATCCCACCATTCAGTGGTCTGTTGGACCTGCTCGGTGGTGACCGAATCAAGGAGTCGATCTTGGCTTGGCGTCTTGTTGATGAACGCAACAAGAAGAGCAAGCACGAGGAAGAGCGCAGCTAACACACCGGTGGCCTTCGTAACGACACTGCTCGTCTGTGAGCCAAAAGCCGTTTGGCTCCCTCCACCGAAAATACCGCCGAGGCCTTCACTCTGTTCATCCTGGATTGCAACCAAAAAGATCAGCAGAAGGCTCACGATGATAAAGAGAATCAAAATGATTACACTTAAAACACCCATTGGAATTCACTTCTCCTTACTTATCGAAGTTCACAATTGGCAGAAACTGCTCCAAGGAAAGGGAGGCGCCGCCGACCAATGCACCATCGATGTGTGGCATGGACATAAGGGCTTTCGCATTCGAAGCCTTCACTGAACCACCATACTGTATTACAGTTGCTTCTGCAACACCCTTGGAGAAGAGTTTTTCAACCACTCTGCGGACAAACGCATGCGCATCGTTCGCATCATCCGGGGTTGCTGTCTTCCCTGTTCCAATCGCCCAAACCGGCTCATATGCGATCGTGATCTTCTTCATCTGATCGCCTTTGACCCCGGCAAGTCCGACCCGAACCTGACGCTCAAGAACCTCTTCCAAGCGACCGCTTTCGCGCTCTTCAAGCGTTTCACCGATACAGAATACTACGTTCATGTCATGCTTGAGAGCGAGCAGCAGTTTTTCATTGATCACTTCGTCGCTTTCACCGTAGATGCTTCGTCGTTCGCTGTGACCGAGAATGACATCGTTGACGCCGAGGTCTTTCAGCATCAATGGGCTGACTTCACCGGTGTATGCACCGCTTTCATGGTTCGCCATGTTTTGGGCGGCGACGATCAATGCAGAGCCTTTGGCAGCTTTCAACACCGCGGGGATCGTAACAAACGGAGGGGCGACCATCACTTTCGAACCGGTGCCTTCAATCGCTTTGGCAAGCTCCTTAGCGAAGGCCGCGCCTTCGCTCGGAGTCATGTTCATCTTCCAATTTCCGGCGATATATGCTTGTTTCATGCTTGTTTCTCCAACGCTTTGATGCCGGGCAGGGTCTTACCCTCGAGGAATTCCAGTGAAGCTCCCCCACCGGTGGAAACGTGACTGATCTTATCCGCCAAGTCGAACTTGTTGATCGCGGCGACACTGTCTCCACCGCCGACAACGGTGACCGCATCGCTTGACGCCAACGCTTTGGCGACGGCGAGCGTCCCCTGAGCGAACGTATCGAATTCGAAAACACCCATCGGACCGTTCCATACGATGCTTTTCACACCGTTCAAGGCATCGGTGATCAGCTTCACCGTTTTGGGACCGATATCCATTCCGATCAGGTTTTCTGGAATGTCGGCACCATCAACGATGACCGCCTTGGTCTTCTCGTCAAATTCGCTGCCGCAGAGGTGATCGACCGGAAGGATGACCCGGACATTTCGCTTTTCAGCCTGCTTCAGGAACGAAGCTGCGGTTTCCTTGTACTCCTCTTCGACGAGGCTCTTGCCGATCGCATGGCCTTGGACCGCCAGGAACGTGTATGCCATCCCTCCGCCGATCACGATCGTATCGCACGTTTTCAGAAGTGATTCAAGAACCGAGATCTTGCTGGACACTTTGGAGCCGCCGATGATCGCGACAAAAGGTTTTTCCGGGTTCGAAAGCAATGGCGCCATGAACTTGACTTCCTTTTCGATCAGCAGACCGGCATAGGAAGGAAGGAAATGGGCGACGCCTTCGGTGGAAGCATGGGCACGGTGAGCGGTGCCGAACGCATCGTTGACGTAGAGGTCCGCATACGAAGCCAAAGTTTTTGCAAACTCGGGATCATTGGCTTCCTCTTGAGCGTAGAAACGAACGTTCTCGAGCAGAAGCACATCCCCTTTCTTCAGCGCTTTGACTGCCGCCTCGACTTCGGGGCCAATGACATCTTGGGCCAACATCACCTTTTTGCCGAGGAGCTCTTCAAAACGCCTGGCGATCGGGGCCATGGAGAATTCGGGATTCTTTTGCCCCTTCGGTCGTCCGAAGTGGCTCATCACGATCAACGAAGCACCCTTGTCCAACAGGGCATTGATCGTCGGAAGAGCTGCTTGAATTCGGGTATCATCACCGACTTTCCCGTCCTTTACAGGAACGTTAAAGTCAACTCTGATCAAGACTTTTTTGTCTGTGCAATCGCACATTTCGATTGTTTGTAAGATCATCGTCATCCTCTTTTCGGTAATTCAGGCCTGCCAAACGGACAGGCCTGAAGAACGGTATTTCTACGTTTATTTCCCCAACTTCTTTACAAGATCGACAACACGGTGGGAGTAGCCCATCTCATTGTCATACCAGGAAAGAACCTTGACGAGCTTTTCGCCCATTTTCATCGTGAGCAGGGAGTCAAAGATCGAAGAGTGGTGGTTTCCAATGATATCGCGGCTCACGATCGGATCTTCGGTGTACTCCAAGACACCCTTCATCGGACCTTCTGCAGCGGCTTTCATCGCGGCGTTGATCTCTTCAACACTTGCATCCTTTTCAAGTTCGACAACCAGGTCAACAACTGAGCCGGTCGGAACCGGTACGCGCATCGCCATTCCATTGAGCTTGCCCTTCAGGGAAGGAATGACATCGCTGACCGCACGGGCGGCGCCGGTGGTGGTGGGAATGATCGAAAGGGCGCCGGCACGGGCTCTTCGAAGATCCTTGTGCGGCTGATCCAGCATCACCTGGTCGTTGGTATAGGCGTGAACAGTGGTCATCAAACCCTTCACGATTCCGAAATTATCATCAAGAACCTTGGCGATCGGAGCAAGACAGTTCGTCGTGCAGGAAGCATTGCTGAACGCTTCGAGAGAAAGATCGAGCTGATCGTCGTTGACACCGAGAACGATCGTCTGATCGATCTTGTCTTTCGCAGGAACGGTAAGAACGACTTTTTTGGCACCGGCTTTGATGTGGTCCTTGTAACCGCCCTTCGGGCTTTCCGCTACGGTGAACACACCGGTCGATTCGATTACGACATCAACACCAAGATCTTTCCACGGTAGGTTTGCCGGACTGCGTTCGGCGAAGACGGGAATTTTCTTTCCATCGACAACGATTGCATCACCATCGACTGCAACGCTCTTGTCGTATACACCGTAGTTGGAGTCATATTTCAGCAAGTGAGCGAGTGTCTTGGGGTCAGTGAGGTCGTTAATTCCGACGATCTCAATATCTTTGTCTACAAATGCAATCTTGAAGACGTTGCGGCCGATTCTTCCGAATCCGTTAATCGCAATTTTCATCTTTGGTTCCTCCAGGAAATCTTATTACTAATTAATTGGATATCAATATACCGTTTTGTCTCAAAAGTGGCAACGACCCTACGAATGTTTGAGTATCAATTTCACTTCGTTGATCTTATGTCCATCGATGTCTTCTATGATGAAGAGTGCGTCTCCTTCTTCAATCCCTTCACCTTTTTTGGGAATCCGCCCGAAGAGTTCGAACACATATCCGCCGATCGTCTCAAACTCCTCATCACTGAGGTCGAGCGAACACGCCTCGTTTACTTCATCGATCGAAGTGCGGGCATCGATGAGGTACGTGCGCTCATCGATAAGACGGATTTCTTCCTCTTCATCATCATCGAATTCATCTTGGATTTCACCGACGATTACTTCAAGGATATCTTCCATGCAGACGATTCCGCTGACTCCGCCGTACTCATCGATCGCGATCGCGATATGGACTTTCCGTTTTTTGAACTCCCTGAGCAGATCGTCGAGGTGTTTGGAGTCGGGAACGAAATATGGTTTTCTCATCAGCCGTTTTACATCGAAGGGGTTGGGAATCTCCCGACGGAGCATATCTTTGGCATAGAGCACGCCGACAATGTTGTCGATCGTTTGTTCATAGACCGGATAGCGCGAATACCCCTGCTCCTCGATGATCGAGTAGAGATCTTCAAGAGAAGTCGTACTATCGATGAATTGGACATCCACCCGCGGGACCATCACTTCTCTGACGGTTTTTTCTTTCAGCTCGACAATGCCTTCGATCATCTCTTTGCGCTCTTCCAGCTCTTGGTAGGGCAAAGGTTCATTCGTAGCTTTTCGACGAAAGAGAGATGCTAGGGACCGTTTCAATATTCACTCCTCAAAGATGACCGAGTATCTTTTCTTGCAGGAGGAGCATCTCTTCGCGCTCCTCGTTGGTTGCATGATCGCGCCCCAAAAGGTGCAGAACCCCATGGATCAGCAATCGCTGTAATTCAATGGAAGGTTCTACATCGAATAATAGTGCATTTCTTTCCATGGTATCAAGACTTATGACAATATCGCCTAAGATCCGTACGGGACCGAAGAACCCTTCCCCCTCCTCCTGAGGGAAGGAAAGCACATCCGTCGGCTCATCAAGGTTCCGGTACTGCCTGTTCAATTGTTGAATCGTCGCATCGCCGACGAAGCTCACGCTCACTTCACACGGTCCAACGTCAAGGTGGTTCAACGTGAAGATGAGCGTCTCTTCCACGCTTGCCGCATCGACGGCAATCTCCTCTTCAACAGTGATATCGATCGTATAGGGCGGCATCACTCTTCCTCCTGAGGATACTCGATTCGATGATGGTCACGACCGATTATCTGCTGAAGGAACACTTCCTCGATCCGATCCAGATCGGTCAACGAAAGACCGGAATCTTTCAGTTGTCCGCGGTCGACCTTGCCCATGATCAATTTCCGGATCTGTTTCTGATACTTGGAGTGAGTCGGCCTTTTCATCGTCCGTGTAGCCGCTTCCACTACGTCGGCAAGCATCACCACCGCCGCTTCCTTGGTTTGAGGAATCTCATTGTTGTAGGAGTAGTCCTCGATGTTTACCTCTCCTGAGCGGGCTTGGGCCTCTTTGATCGCTTCGGAGTAGAAAAACTGAATGACGTCATTGCCGTGATGCTGGCCGATGATATCCAACACCTCTTGAGGAAGACCGGCTTCCCTGCCCTTCTCCACCCCGAGTTTTACATGACTTTTAATGATCGCGACGGAGAGACTCGGCTTGATATCATCATGCTTGTTTTCTTCGCTTTGATTTTCGATGTAGTATTCAGGGTGATCGCTTTTACCGATATCATGGAACATCGCTCCCACCCGCGCCAGCAAGGGGTTCGCCCCGACCGTTTTTGCCGCCACATAGGCAAGCTCGGCGACGTGTCGACTATGGGTGAAGGAACCTTGGGCGACTTGGGCCATTCGTTCGAGAAGAGGGTTGTCTTCACGGGAAATCTCCAAAAGCCGATACGAAGTCGGGATATTCAACAATCGCTCGAAGATCGGAACGGTCACATCGACCAGGATCATCGAAACGGTGACGTTGATGATCATCCCGAAGACCAGAGGAAGGTAGAGATGGGAATCGAGACCCACAAGCATGTTGGCTACCAGAGCGGCAAAGCTCGTGGTGATCGCACCATATGCCCAATTGGAAAGGGTATCAAGGCGCCGCTGGGCGGATTGAAACGTCCAAAGAACCAAGGACCCGGTAGCGATGCTGAAGAAGAACGTCATCATCGAAGAAGTCGGCAGCAGCGCCACGTAGCTGCTGATCATCAACGAGGTAAGGAATGCCAAGCGTTTTTTATCCGTGATTTGCAGGATGAACATCGGAGCAAGCAATACGGGAAGATGGGAGTCCAGGACGGTTGCCGGCAGCAGCCATCCGATCAAGCCGATGAGCAAGATCGACACAAGCAGAGCGCTCAGGGCAAGAATCAGATAGAGATTGCTTCGAAAATGCCCTTGGGCGAAGAGGAGGAAGGTGCGACAGCCGACAAGCGTTACCATGATCGTGAAGATGGCTCGGGCGAGCAGCTGAGTCGGAGTATAGAGGAAGGAGTACGCGTTCATCGTTTCAAGCATCTTCACCTGATTGACGGTAAGGGGGGTGTCCTTGCTCACCAGCTTCGTGTTCTTCGGAATGACGATCTGCACCTCTTCAACTTTGGCGCGTGCCTGGGCGCGCAGAGTCACCGTCTTCGCCTCGTCATAGATGAGATTGTTTTCCAACAGCAATACCAACGTGTCGATGATCAACTGAGGCTGGAAAGAACTCTGTTGGCGGATGTATCCGCGTAGATACGCAAAGAGCAGATCATCAAGGTTTTCTTTGGTGAGGAGCTCATCCAGGGAGTTGCGCCCATCTCCTTGAGGATGAACGCCCGTCTCAAGACGGAACGAATCATATCCGTCACCGAGAATTCGTTCGTAGCTTTTATTATCCATCAAGCCGCGGGAGAGAACCATGCTTGCAGTCTCATTGACCGTCGCGATGTAATAGGTAAGTTCCTCTTCATTCAACAGAAAAAGGCGCTGCAGGAGGTTTCTCCGGTCAATCAGGTTTTCTCTTCCCAGAAATGAATACAGATTGCTCTCTCGTTGATCCGTATCGCTTAACAGAAGCTTCGAAAAAATATCCATGCGGCTGTAGGAAAGTGAAGTTTGCCTGAGATTCAATGAAGCGATCGGAAGAATCGCCCGCTCAGCGGCAAGACGCAGTGCTTCGGTCTGTTCATCATCGATATAGACGAAATCCCGAGGAGCGAAGATATCTTCTTCCGCCAGTTGGCCCACTTGATACGTGAACTGTTGCGAAGCCGAAGCGATATGAGGAAGCAGCGGGATGAAGAACGCACACCCGGTTACCAACACCATCAATACGACGATGATGAAAGGATGATATCGACTGCTGGCTGTATGCTGATGACTCGATTTTCGCATTTATGCATCTCCCCTCTGATATGCGTCAATGATCGCTTGGACGATCTTTGAACGGACGACATCGTTGGAAGTGAAGTGAACAAACGCCAACTCGTCGATTCCTTGAAGAATCTTTTGAGCATGGACAAGTCCGCTCATCTTTGACTTGGGCAGATCGATCTGACTGATATCACCGGTAATAATCGCCTTTGAATCCTCCCCCAGACGGGTAAGGAACATATGCATCTGCTCAATGGTGGTATTTTGCGCTTCGTCAAGAATCACGGTGGCTCCTCGAAGCGAACGTCCGCGCATATATGCTAGAGGAGCGATTTCAATGTTTCCTCCGTCCTCCAGTTTCCGAATGTTCGACGGGGAAATGAGCAGCTCCATCGCATCATACAAAGGACGCAGGTATGGATTGATCTTCTGAGCCAAGTCACCGGGAAGAAACCCCAGACTTTCCCCCGCTTCCACGATCGGCCGGGTAAGGATGATCTTCCGTTTTTGACCGCTGAACAGTTGGCTGAGGGCGTAGGCGACCGCCAAGTACGTTTTTCCCGTTCCTGCCGGTCCGATCGCGAAGATGATCTTATTCTCTTCCATCAGCTTTACATAGTGTTCCTGGTTCGCTCCTTTGGCGTAGGCGCGACGATTGTGAATCTTGATCGATTTTTGACTGTCCCGTTCGCCATTGATCAGATCCTTATCCAAGTTCACATCATTCTTGATCACCTGGAACTCCATGAAAATATCCGTTTCATTCAAGAACACTTGATGTTCAGCAATCCGTCTGAGCCGTCCGAAGAGCAGGAGAAAGCGATTTTGAACGAGTGGATCATCGCTTAGACAGATGACGTCGCTGGAGCGGACAAACAATTCGCATCCTAGCAAAGCTTCTATATATGGGATATTCCGATCGTTGATGCCGAGGACCCGGCGAACCAATTCTTCACTGTCAAAGGTGATTCGTTTTTCCATACCCATCCTATTATTGCAAGGAACGACCCCAAACGCCATCCGTTCGAGACCATTTCTCTTCAATATCAAGATCAGGAACAGTATTCCATGTCAGATAGATGCTAAAGGCCGGCACCCAATGATATTGATTGTTCGATAGTACAACACTTCCGCTGTATTTACAATTCAATCCCCAATCTTCCAGATAGTGAATCAGCTGGATATCAACGGAGGAAAGATTGAATTGGGTATTGTGTATTCCCCCTCCGAAGAGGTCGAAACTGCGGAGCAGGTCCTTCCAAAGAAGAGGCCAGGCAAAGGAACCCGTATCATCCTGATAATGATGGAAACCGGTGTTCGATGAGGAGAGCGCAACCGAAAGATCGAGGAATTCGGCGATTTGGAAGCGGCTTTTCAAAGAGAACGTCAGCACCGAGGAGAAGGGATCCTCAAAATCGTAATCGAACGCGCCGTTCAATCCGAGGACAAGAGCGATCCTTTTTTTATAGAATCGCCATTCTTTTTCCGTAAGGTTCGCTGCGGCTGTCAACCGTTCGCTCTGCATGTTTCCAAGTGTTCCGCCGGTATAGTAGTTCAGCGAAAGAAAAGAGGTTTTTATTCCAAACACCCCAGTTGAAACAACGTGTTCAACCCCATTTTTTACCGGAAAGTACTCAAACTTTTCACTGAGAATCAGCTCTTTACCGAAAAGCGAGAGAGTAAGATGATGATTCAGTCGGGTGGGTTCCGATGGTTTCAGGTAGTTGTAGGAGAACGTGGTGTTGGTAACGAGAAAGGAATCGCTATGCCCTGCGCCAAGGCTGAAGAGCTCCTTCTTCAAGGTTCCGGTATCGGTCGACTCCTTGAAACGAAGAGATGCAGTCAAAGAAAATCCCCGATAACGCAAAATCATCTTGGGGGTGAGGGTTTGAGTCAACGGCCACAGAACGGCGGTGATCGAAGGATTGATCGCAGCGAAGCCCAAGCGATAGGTCTGATCGAACTGCATTTGATGTGCACTGACCGATTTCTCGTCAAAGCTGAAGCGATCGATGATTGTTTCCTTCGGATTCGTACCGCTTCGGCGCTCTTCCTGGCGATAGAGCCGTTGGCGAAGGATATAGGATACTCCGATGAACGGCAGTTTGAGAACCGTGTTTGCATGCAGTTGAAATACTTGAGTAAAGCTTGTCGTGTTTTTGGGGTCATCACTGATTGAAAGCTGCGGCAGCAACTCGAAGGAGAATGTGAAGAAGCGACTGTCGGGAACCGCTGACAGACTCAAAGCTCCTCTGCTCATCGAATACACTTTCCTCTCATCTTCCGTTTGCCGATCGTATGATCGGACGAATTCCTCGCTGAGCGTATAGGAGAGCTTCAACGAGCGATCGCCTTGTTTTGGAAAGATCGAGGCAGGTCGCTTTTCTTCAGGACGATAGAAATCGGACAACAAAGAATCGGCATCCGGATCATTCGGATTCGGCGATGGCGAGCTTTGTGTTTTTGTCTGTCCGGCAAGGTTCAAAAGCGTTCCGCCCGCTCTGATGGTGAATCGCGGCTCGATGACCTCGTTGAGATGATACGCATAGACTCCGTCCTTTTTTTGCCAACGATATGTTCCCTGTAGGGAGATGTTGCTGATTGTAAGCGAAGAAAGGCATTCTTTGAATATCTTCGTGGGAATCGTGAGACTTCCATTCAGACCCAACGTGTATGAGGACCGTTCTGAACCGACCGGGGGAAACTCCTGCACCGCACCGAAGAGGGCGTCCAATCGAAGATTGTCGAGCCGGCTTGAGTATAATCGTTCAACGCCCGGGTCGCTGTAATATGGAAGAGTCGCCGTAAGGGAGGAGGAACCGACTTTGTAGGAGATCGTGTTCATGCTCCACATGCGTATCATATCGACGTCCGACCAGGCAATCCGTTGCTCGACCCCGGAAGGATCGAGCGCGACGGTGGAAAGCGAATTAATTTTGAGAGAATTATTCAGCAGCCTGATTTGAGCATCATACCCCAAGCTTACACCGGTATTCTGGTATGCGTCCCCGAGGATCGCCAAATACGAAGAGGATTCTCTTGCCCACCGTTCGATGGAAGAGGGTGTTCCCTCTTGTGTGTATATCGGCCATGCACGGATGGCGCCTTCCTTCTCTTTAGGTGATAACAGGTTTGTCAACGATCTCTGCTCATCCTTTCGGAAATGAGGATATCTTCCGAAAATCTCCCATGTGGTATTCACGAACATTCCTCGGTTGCTGATGAATCCGATCGCCGGATTGGCGATCATCCGTGAACCGGGAATAAAGAGAAAGGGAGTCCAAAACAGCGGAACTCGGCCGATAGAGAGGGTCGCCCCATGGGCGATGATGTCTCCGTCATTCAGCACGCTGATCCGCTTTGCTCGAATCGATGATAACGGATCGATCGCCCGAGTGGCGATCCGGGCATCGGTGTACGTCATCATCGAGCTTTCACTCAGAATCGTGATCTTGGTTCCAAGGGTATGGAGAGTAACGGGCTCATCGCCCAGTTCTTCGTTGGTCGTTACCAGATCCGCGCAGGAGGCGAATACATCTCCCCGTTCGTACATCAAGGTGATGATTTCTCCACTGATCTCCTTCAATCCCTCGGTTCGGACCGAACCGAGGGCGGTCAGACTTTTATGGGATACATCAACGAGGAGACGGTCGCTGTAGAGGTGGATCTCTTCCCCCTTCCCTTCCTCTTCGATCATCAGATGAACGTTGCCCCTGAGGAGATATCGTCCCCCTTCCAGACTCTCGAAGGCATCGGCGTTGATGATGTTGAGGATGAATTCCTGTGTTTCTTCACCGGCGAACAACAGGCCATGCATGCACAGAACGAGCAAAAAAAGGAGGAGACGGAAAGATGGTGCGACCTTAGTCTTTTTCATGGAACATCTGAGCAAGATAATACCCCGTGTAAGAGTCCTTGCATAGGGCAAGCTGCTCCGGCGTCCCGGTGGCGACCACCATTCCTCCCCCATCCCCACCTTCGGGTCCCAGATCGATTATATGATCGGCTTGGGCGATTACATCAAGGTTGTGCTCGATCAGCAGAACCGTATTTCCCTGATCGACCAACCGGTTCAAAACCTCCATGAGCTTCTTCACGTCGGCAAAGTGCAGACCGGTCGTCGGCTCATCAAGTACATACAGGGTTTTACCGGTGGATACCTTTGAGAGCTCCAAGGAAAGCTTTACCCGTTGGGCCTCGCCTCCGGAGAGCGTGAGGGCGCTCTGGCCGAGTTTTATGTATTCCAATCCGACACTGTTCACCGTATCGATTTTTCGCTTTATTTTAGGAATAGCGCTGAAGAACTCCGCGGCCTCCCCCATCGACATCTCCAGTACGTCATGGATGTTCCTGCCCTTGTAGCGGACCGTCAGCGTTTCTTTGTTGAAGCGCTTGCCGTGGCACACATCACAGGTAACATACACATCAGGAAGGAAGTTCATTTCAATCTTCAACGTTCCATCCCCTTTACAGTTTTCGCAGCGCCCGCCGGGAACGTTGAAGGAAAAGCGGCCGCTCTTATACCCGCGGGCCCGAGATTCCGGCAGCGAAGCGAACAGCTCACGAATTGGGGTAAACAAGCCTACGTAGGTCGCCGGATTGCTCCGGGGAGTTCGACCGATCGGAGTCTGGTCGATGTTGATCGCCTTGTCGATGTGTTCAACTCCGCTGATCGAGGAAAACCCTTTGTAGTTCGGCTGTTTTCTGGCCAACGTCCTTCTGACCGCAGGCAGAAGGACTTCATTGAGCAAAGAGGATTTGCCGCTTCCTGAAACACCGGTGAACACCACCAGTTTTCCTAACGGAATATCCACGTCGATGTGTTTAAGATTGTTCTTGTTCGCCCCGCCGATGCGAAGAATCGCTCCGTTTCCGTTTCTTCGTTCTTTGGGAATTTCAATCACCAGGGAACCGCTGAGATATCGGCCGGTGATCGAGGCGGGGTTCGCTTCGATCTCTTGGGGCGTCCCCTGGGCGATGATTCTTCCGCCATGGATTCCGGCACCCGGACCGAGGTCGACGACCCAATCGGCTTCGCGAATCGTCGCCTCGTCATGCTCGACGACCAGCACGGTGTTGCCCAGATCCCTCAAGCGCTTCAGGGTGTCGATCAGTTTTTGATTATCCCGCTGATGAAGACCGATCGAGGGTTCATCCAACACGTACAGAACTCCGCTGAGCGCCGATCCGATTTGCGTAGCCAAGCGAATCCGCTGGGCTTCCCCTCCGCTGAGGGTCGCGCTTTGACGGTCGAGGGTAAGATAGGTCAGCCCCACGTCCCGAAGAAAGAGCAAACGTGATCGGATCTCCTTCAACACCTGAGCGGCAATGATAGTTTGACTTTCGCTGAGGGAGATGTGGTCAAAAAACTCTTTGGCCCGGGCGACGCTTTGACGGGTCGCCTCCATGATGGAGAGTCCTTGAACCGTTACCGCCAGCGCTTCCGGCCGCAATCGCTCCCCTTTGCAGGCGGGGCATACGTTGGTTGTCTGAAAGCCGTTCATCCATGTGCGGATATGCATGCTGGGCGTTTCATAGTATCGGCGCTGGAGATCGGGAATCACTCCAGGATACGGTTTGGCCACGTGAATCGTCCGATTGCCTTTATCCCGCACATACTCGACCATCACCTGCTCCTCCGTTCCCCAGAGAATCGCATGAAGCTGCTTCTCATTCAGTTCGCTGAACGGTGTATCCAAGGTGATGCCGATGTGTTTCGCCAGAGCGGAAAACTGACTGCGGCTCCATTGGGCATCGGGGTTCATCGTGGCGATCGCCCCTTCATTAAAACTCTTGTTGTAATCAGGAATGATGAGATCGGGGTCGAACTCCGTTTTAAACCCCAAGCCGTTGCATTCACTGCATGCTCCGAACGGATTGTTGAAGGAGAAGAGGCGCGGTTCAAGCTCCGGCAGCGTGATGCCGCAGTGGGGGCAGCTGTTCCGTTCGCTGTAGATCTCTTCATGGGAAGAGCCTCCTTCACCGAGGAAGGTGATTTTCACCAACCCTTGCGCCATTTCAATCGCTGTTTCGATCGAAGAGGCCAAGCGGGTCCGAATATCGCCGGAGAGAATCAATCGGTCGACGATGATGTCGATTGAATGCTTGATCTGCTTGTCGAGGGAGGGGATGCCGTTTTCCAGATCGATCTGCTCGCCGTCGACGACGATCCGATGATACCCCTGAGCCTTGGCATCTTCAAAGACTTTCTTGAACTCCCCCTTTTTTCCGATCGCCACCGGGCTGCTGACGATGATACGGCTATGCTCTTTCGCTTTGAAGATCGCATCGATGATCTGATCGACGCTCATCTCGCTGATCTCCCGGTGACATACATGACAGTGCGGGATCCCGACCCGTGCCCAGAGAAGCCGGAAATAATCGTAGATTTCCGTAACCGTGCCGACGGTCGAACGGGGATTGCGCTGTGTGGAGCGTTGCTCGATTGCGATCGCCGGGGAGAGACCCTCCATGTAATCTACGTCCGGCTTGTCCATCTTATCGAGGAACATCCGGGCGTAGGAGGAGAGCGATTCGACATATCGGCGCTGTCCTTCGGCAAAGATCGTATCAAATGCCAATGAGGACTTTCCGCTTCCGGAGAGTCCGCTGATGACGATCAACCGGTTTTTCGTAAGGGTGAGGTCGATATTCTTTAAATTATGTTCTCGAGCCCCTCTGATGACTAGTTTATTCTGCATTTCGAATCGTTTCCAACAAGGCGTCTTTCGCTTCTTCAGTTTTCACTTTCTTGCTGAGCACACCTTTTTCATAGAGGAAGATCGCGTTGCCGATTCCGGCGACCGCCACATCCGCCGCTTTCGCTTCCCCGGGTCCGTTTACCTGACAGCCCATGATCGCCACGGTCAGATCCTTGTCGATCGTGAGGAGCTCCTCCTCCACCGATGCGAGAAACCCCATCGTATCGAAGGTGTGGCGGCCGCACCGGGGGCAGGAAACGACTCTGATTCCTTTTTTTCTCAGGCCGAGCGTTCTCAGCAGCTCGACACCCGCTTGAATCTCCGTTTCGATTTCGCCGGTGATGGAGATCCGCAGCGTGTTTCCGATCCCCTCGCTCAACAGCGTACCGAGCGCCCATGTCGAACGTGTCACCGCCGAGATGACCGATCCCGCTTCAGTAACCCCGAGGTGAATCGGATAGGAGCTTTCTTTGGCGAAGAGCCGATTGGCCTCGATCGTCAGATCGGTATCGCTTCCCTTCAATGAAATCACCGTGTTGGTGAAGCTGAGGCGTTCAAACCAGTCGAGATACTCCAAGGCGGTATCGCTCATCAGCTTGGCCGGCGAAGATGCTTCTTTACGTGGCAGGGAACCGCTGTTCAGTCCGATTCGGATCGCGATGTCATGGTCCTTCGCCGCTCGGACCACCTCGTCGACTTTCCATCTGGCTCCGATAGTTCCCGGGTTGATTCGAATCTTATGGGCTCCCGCTTCGATCGCATCGAGAGCAAGGGTATGATCGAAGTGGATATCCGCGACGATCGGTATCGGGGACGACTTGCAAAGATATTTGAAGACCGCATGGTCATTCTTCGAGGGGTAGCTGAAGCGAATGATGTCGCAGCCCATCATATTCAGCTTGCCGATTCGAATAAGAAGCTCTTCGGCACTCTTCCGATCGATTGGCAAAGAATCATCATACATCGTTTGGACGAGAATGGGTTTGCCCTTCCCGATCGTCTGATTTCCTATGTGGACAAGGTGAACGTCATTCATCGGGTATTCTCCTTGAATTGAGTGTACTAAAGGTTTGGCGTTTTGGATAGTGATACTACACGCTTGTGTAGCTTATCGTACTTCAACGAGCAGGCGGGCGACATCCGCTTGTTTTTCCGCGATCAAGGCATAGGGCTCATAGGGGGAAAAGAAGATGAAGTGATCGCTGTCCACTCGGGCCGTCGAGGTGATTCCGCTCGATTCAAGGTGTACGAACCCGTTGATATCCCGAACAAAAGTGCTCGGCTGCTGGGCGTGAGTCGAACAGACGAGAATCTCTCCTTCTTTGACAAGAAAGATCGTTGCATAGTGGCTGTGAGCGATAAACATTCCATCAAAGGGCTTTGGATGGATCGTTTCATAGACCGGCTTGGTCATCCCAAAGAGATGAGTGTAGCGGGCAAGCGAATCAAGCGTATCGTAAATCATAGTTGTACCGTAAAGTCTGTGCCGTTCTATTGCAAGGGTATCGTTGGTGAATTACCCTGTCTTCATGAAGGCGACGGCACTCTATCAAAGCCCGCTCGGTCCGATGCATTTCATCGAAGAGGATGAAAACCTCATCGAAGTAGGATTTGGCGATCGAACGGAAACCTCTTCCACCCCATTGCTCAAAGAAGCGATCAGGCAGATGGACGCATATTTTCGTCATGCTCTCATCGAGTTCAACCTGCCGCTTCGTACCGTGGGAACGGAGTTTCAAATGAAGGTATGGCAGGCGCTTCAAACGATCCCCTACGGCGAAACATGTTCCTACCGGGATATCGCTCGAATCATCGGAAATATCAAAGCGGTCCGGGCCGTCGGGGGAGCCAACAATAAAAACCCGGTCGCCATCATCATCCCCTGCCACCGGGTGATTGGCAAAAACGGAAAGCTGGTCGGCTACGGCGGCGGCTTGGATAAAAAAGCATGGCTGTTGGCATTTGAAAAGCGGACATCGCATTGATGTCCGCTTGATTCCCGTTGTTCGGCCAAAAAAGGTTATTGCAACGCAAGCAAGCTGAGGACAAGGGTAAAGAGTGCAACCGTTTCGATGATGCCGATTACAATGAAGTAGTTTGCGGTTCCCTTTCCGGTTTCGGCAAGAGCGTCACACGCCGCTGCTGAAGCGCGTCCCTGCATATATGCGGAAAGACCGATCGCAAACCCTCCAAGAACACCGACAGACAAAGACAATGTGGCGGAGACACCGGCGGCAATTGCACTTGCGATGAAGTTCATCAAAAGGAAGCCGTAAATCGTCTGAGTCAACGGAGCACCGGCGAACGCGATCATGATGAAGGGAGCCGGCTTATTCTCGACATAACACTTCTTCCAGCCGCCGATCGCAGCCATGGAGGCGACTCCGGCACCCATGCCGGATCCAGTAGCAGAAAGGGCTAAAGCCGCTGCCATTCCGATAAATTCCATATTAACCATCTCGTTCTCCTTGTGTTGTTCCAAACAACGGTGAGGTAATTATTCTTCGACCGTTTCTGCAAACGGTTGATATTGAATCCCGGTCCACTCCATCCCGAGCTGCCCGGAAAATTCCAACAGATTGAGGCGTACGCCGTGAACCATGACGCTGAGCAGACCCATGACCAAATTAAGTCCATGGCCGACAACCAATATTATGATTCCCGCCGGAAGCGCAAATCCCTTGAGCATTCCGCCAGCCATCGCGTTGAAGGATTGGGCGATCGCAATCGATGCCATTCCGACTGCAAAGAGGCGGATATAGCTCATGATGTTGCTGAACGCGCTGATCGTGTCCAAAAACGTGGTGAAGAAACCGGCCAGGCCACTCTTTACCCCTTGAACAAACGATACCCCCGGTCCCTGAGCCCCGAAGAGCAGAATCATCACGAAGGCGATTCCGATTATGACAAAGAGCGCCTTGATATTCACATCCGCTCCGATGACGAGCAACAGGACGATGTAATAAAGCGCCAGGAGCGAGATGAGCCAACTGAAATCCGCCACCAGGCTGAGATCTTTGTTTCTTGCCTTAAGAACCACATTGATGATGCATGCCAAGGAAAGCTGGACGGTTCCGATGATGAAAGTGAATTTCATCACGGTATTCTGGGCAGTGATCGCTTCGATTCCAAACAGTTCGGGGTAGTTTGAAATCTGAGGGATCACCAGCTTCTGCAAGAACGGAATGCTCTGAAGGATTTCAATTGAACCGAACCACGTTCCGGTGAGCGAACCCCAGAGTATCGTGGCGAGCGAGAGCACATAGATGAGCATCACCAAGGTATTCGCCTTCTTTGATGAGATATGAATCGAGATACCGACAATCAGGAAAATCAGGCCATAGCCGGCATCTCCGATGATCATCGCAAAAAAGAGGGTGAAGAAAAGAAGGAACCACGTTGAAATATCATACTCCCGGTAACCCGGTACCGTTCCGAGGATATCAAACACCGGCTTGATGATTCCAAAGCCCTTCCTGTATTCGATAAGAGTCGGCACATCTTCATCGTCTTCGCTGATCTCTTCAAGGAGATACGCCCATCCATTCTTCTTTGCCAAACGGGTAAACTGCTCTTCTTCCTTTGCCGGCAGATATCCCACCAGGTATGAAAGCTCTTCTTCATCGACAAGGGACGCTTCAACTTCTTCAAAGCGCGTTCTCATCTCCAGAACACTCTGGTAGTGTTTCAACGCATCAAGATACGCAAGACTTGCCTTTAGTCGGGCATCGATCTCTTCAAGATCCTTATTTGCACGATCGATCGATCTTTGAAGATCGGAAAGCCGCCCTTTGGCAAACGTTACCGCGACCGCCCCGGTCGAAGGATCGAGCTGCTCTCCAATCGTCACGATCGCTTTCACCGGTCCTTGATAGGACACTTCATAGTAGACCTGTTCCTCATCAAGATTGGCCAGATCTTTCTTGTCGATCGTATAGAAGAACAGTTCAAACCCTTCCCGTCTCAACCAGGCAAGCTCCTCGGGATCAAAATCGCCCCATGGCAGCAGACTGGCGGCGGAAAGTGAATCATGATCACGCTCTTGAATCAATTCGTTTTGTTTCTTGAGCAGCGATATCAGATAGGCGGTTGTTTCCGCGACCTCGCTTCTGCTCAAGGTTTTTTGTTTGACCGACTGTTTCTTGTCGATCAATTCCTGCAACACGGAAATGACTTTCTTTACGTCTTCAATTTCTTGTTTTTGTGAACCCTCGAATGCTTTTGCGGCGGTACTGACATGCAATACCCCTGCTTTGCGGAGGTTCTTCAACATCGCTTTTGTTTTGGATCGCTGCACCACGATATAAGTCTTTTTCATCTCTGCTATCATGTCAGGCTCCTGCTACCAACTTCTTCTTGGCGATCTTGCCCCGAACCACCGCAGCGGTCTGTTGGTCGCCAAGATAGATGCCGATCAATCGAATATGCTCCTTCGCTTCGGGAATCTTCACTTTTTCAAAGAGATTCACCCGTTGACTGGTTACCCTCAACTCCCTTCCCAGCAGCTCGATCTGCTCGTTGAGCGTAGCGATGAGCGCATCATATTGGGCGACTTCACGAAGGAAACTTACCCCTTTGTCAATCCAAAGCGGATAGAGAAGCGGATTGTATTCGATATGTTTGAACGTCAACTCCTTGAAGGTGGGAATGATGACCCCGGCGATATTGCTCTTGCTTTTGAGAATCGTGTCGATTTGAACGAGCGAAAGAAGGTCATAACGCTCGTTTTCAGCATACACGGCGATCCACATCTTCACTTGGGCGATCAGGGCGGCTTGCTCCTTTTTATGCGTTTCGATCTCGCGTTCAATCTGTTGAATCACCAGCTGCAGCTGCTGCTTTTTAAGCATCAGCGTAGGCAAATAGCGTTCGAACTGCCTCAGACGATCTTTTTGGAGTTTGAGTTCATTCTTTGTCAGTTTGACAGCCATGAAATCTCCTTATTCACCGAGATGCTTCGGCCAACGGGCTCGAATCAAGTCGGAGCGCAACCCCGTTTCATTGGGTTCAAAACAGTCGCCAAGAATCTCCCAGCCCAAATCCAGCGCCCGCTCAAGGGGGATGTTCACGGAAAGATCCATCATCTTTTCTTCAAAAAGCGCACCGTATTTCAGCAATTTTTCATCCCATTCACTCATCATGAAGCCCATCGACTGTTTTTCGAGAGCTTCTTTGAAGGAGGCGTAGAGTCGAATCATTCCGTCCATCAACGCACGGTGGTCATCCCGCGTGGCGCTGTTGACCTGCTGCTTCAACCGAGAGAGCGAACCGAACGGTTCGATTCTTCCGCCCTTGAGGTAGTACTGCCCTTCAGTGATATAGCCGGTGTTATCGGGAATCGGGTGAGTTACGTCATCTCCGGGCATCGTGGTCGCGGCAAGAATCGTAACGGAACCCGCTCCTTCGAAGTCGACCGCTTTCTCATACCGTGAGGCGAGCTGGGTGTACAGGTCTCCTGGGTATCCTCGGTTGGAAGGAACCTGGTCCATCGTGATCGCCATCTCTTTCATCGCATCGGCAAAGTTCGTCATATCCGTCAACAGGACCAATACTTTCTTTCCTTCGAGGGCAAACTTCTCTGCAACGGCGAGGGCCATGTCTGGAACCAGCATGCATTCGACGGTCGGATCGCTGGCGGTATGGACGAACATGATCGTTCGATTCATCGCCCCACCCTCTTCCAAGGTATCCTTGAAGTAGAGGTAGTCATCATATTTCAGTCCCATTCCTCCGAGGATGATCAGATCGACCTCCGCTTGCAGAGCGATTCGAGCCAACAATTCGTTGTACGGCTCGCCGCTGACGGAGAAGATCGGAAGCTTCTGGCTTTCGACGAGGGTGTTGAACAGGTCGATCATCGGGATACCGGTTCGAATCATATTTCGGGGAATGATGCGCTTTGCCGGGTTTACCGACGGACCTCCGATATCGATCATCTCTTCCTTCAATTCGGGTTTGTTGTCTCGGGGGGAACCGGTTCCGTCAAACACTCGCCCCAGGAGATTGGGCGATGAGGAGACGCGCATCGGATTGCCAAGGAAACGGACATGGTCTCCGGTCGATGTTCCGGTAGCTCCACTGAAAATCTGCAATGAGACAAGATCACCATCCAGCTTGATCACGTTTGCAAATGAGGTTGACCCGGCACTGGCAACAACTGCAAGTTCACCGTTAGCCACCCCTTTGGCCCGAACCGTGATGACGTTTCCGACAATTGACTCAATCTTCGAATATATTTTTTGCATGCTCTTCTCCCTTACATCAGAGCCTTGAATGCTTCATCAAGGGCGGCTTCCGCCGCTTTAAACTCGTCTGACTCCCAAAGCGTGTTATTCCAGTCCAAGAGAAGCTGTCGGAGGTTGTTGAAGACCCGGCGAACATCACTCTTTGTCTCAAAGGTCAATGGCATGTTCATCAAATGACGGAGTTTCGCAAAGACATGCTTCTGGCGCTCCGGTGCTACCGATGTGTCGATCGGATCGAACGTGTTCTGCTGAAGATAGCAACTGTCAAGCAGCTCGCCCATCTGATACGTCACATAGTCGTTGACGCTCGTTCCCTCTTCACCGACGACCTTCATCATCTGATTGACCTCATGAGAACCATGAAGAACCCGACGCATCTGTTCCACGTCGGACTGCTTGATGATTCCCGTATACTTTGACCACGAGGTCAGCGGGTCGATCGCCGGATACTTGCGGGCATCGGAGCGCTCGCGGCTGAGACCATGGAAAGCGCCGACTACTTTCAACGTCGCCTGAGTGACCGGCTCTTCAAAGTTGCCGCCGGCGGGACTGACCGTTCCACCGATCGTAACGGAGCCGATTTTTCCGTCATGCAGCCTGACGATTCCGGCTCGTTCATAGAATTCAGCGATTCGGCTTTCCAGGTATGCGGGGAACGCCTCTTCACCGGGAATCTCTTCCAAACGGCCGCTCATCTCGCGCATCGCCTGAGCCCAACGGCTGGTGGAGTCGGCAAGCAACAGAATATCCAAACCCATCTGCCGATAGTATTCGGCGATTGTCACCGCGGTATACACGGAAGCTTCCCGGCTCGCGACCGGCATCGAAGAGGTATTGCAAATGATGATTGTCCGTTCCATCAGCGAACGTCCGGTTTTCGGGTCGATCAGTTCGGGGAATTCCTTCAGAATCTCGACGACTTCACCGGCGCGCTCACCACAGGCGGCGATGATGACGATATCAACTTCGGCGTTTCGACTCGTCGCGTGCTGTAGAACGGTCTTTCCGGCACCGAACGGCCCGGGAGTACAGTACGTTCCACCCTTGGCAACCGGCAACAGAGTGTCGATGATTCTGATCTTCGTCGTCATCGGTTCGACAGGCCGAAGTCTTTCGCTGTAGAGCTGAATCGCTTTCTTTACCGGCCAACTGAAGACCATCGACAGTTCGATTTTCTTCTTTTTGGAGTCTTCGATGGTGCAAATGATGTCGCGAGTCTTGTACGTTCCCGCTTTATTGATCGAAGTTACGGTGAAGGAACCGACCAGATCGAAGGGAACCATGATTTGGTGGGTAAACAGTCCTTCGGGTACGGTTGCGATTGTATCACCCGCTTTGACGATGTCACCGACGGATACTGTCGGGGTGAACTCCCAATCAAGATTGGGCAGAGCCTGAAGGTACACACCCCGCTGAAGAAAGAAGCCACATTGCCGGGCGAGTTCCGGCAAGGGATTTTGCAGTCCGTCATAGATTTGAGTCAGCAGTCCGGGACCCAGCTCCACACTGAGCATCTCGCCGGTAAACTCAACCTCATCGCCGACAACGATTCCGCCGGTCATCTCAAAGACTTGCAGCGCGGCAATGTTGCCATTGATGCGGATTACTTCGCCTTTGAGGCGAATATCCCCTTGACGAATGTATCCCACTTCGTTCTTGGCGATTGCGCCGTCAAACTCGACATTCACCATGTTGCCATTCACGCCGAGTACACGTCCTGTGTTCCTTGTCATATCCAACTCCACTACATCCGGTCTATTTCCGATCTCAATGTGCCAAGAAGGTTTTCAAAGGTCGCTTGGCCAACCTCTCGGGTGAAGACATTCACCCGTTCCAACAAGAGCAATTTAAGCCCATAGCCCAAGAGCGCATCAAATTCGAAGACCTTCATTCCGACCAACCGGTCGATCCGTTGCCACAATAACGATATGAACTTCATTTCCGCTTCCAACGGATCGGAAAGTTCAAGCAGTTCATCCGCTGCAACTGCAATTTCTCCGGGGATAGTTTGTCGTTGAAGAGTTTCATCAAGCGTAAAGCCAAGCCGAACCTGGCGTTTTTGGGCAAGGGCCGTGTTCAAAGAGAAGGCATAGTTCTGGTATGCTTTCAGCATCGCATGCTTGCTCGGCGTGCCGTTCAACCCGCTTTTCAGAGTCTGCCAGTCCCTTGAATTGAGATGCTTCTCCGCTTGCGCTTTGAACACGTCGACACTCATCGGCATCTTCCGCTGAAGACGGAGTAACGGAAGCGTTGCTGCAAAGTAGTAGTATGACGCCACTTCCGGATCCTAAAAGATTCGCTCGTGCAACGGCCGAGCAAGATACGGTTGTAAGAGACCGGCCAGTTCACTTGCTTTGTAGTCATAGAAGTACGAGCCGTCTTTTGCGACGAGGCGGAACCCCGATTCTACATCATCATGGGGTTTCAGCACCAAGCCGCCCTTCAATTCAGCTGCCAGCGCAGTTTGGAGTTCATCGGCAAGGGCTTCAAAGGCTTTTGGTTCAACTTCGATATTCACATCCCCCTCACTGGCATCAAGCGCTTTTTTCACCAACCCGATGACATCTTTGCTGCTGAGCGCTTTGGATGCTTTTTCAACAAGGATTCGGGAAAACTGCTCTTCGATCGCAGCCTTCAAGGAAAGAAGAAGATCTCGTCCGGCCTGGGCAAGTGCTTTTTCAGCGCGCTGGTTTCCCTGAGCTATATCCTTTTCCGCTTCAGAAATGATGTGAGATGCTTTTTCTTGAGCTTGGGCAATGATTGTCTGTGCCTGTTCTTCCGCTGATTGAAGAATGGAAGCCGCTTCCTTTTTTGCAGCTTCAACCCCGTCTTTTCGAATTGAAGCAACCAAATCTTGAATTTGTTGGGCCATGTACATCCTACCTTCTCTGATACGTTAGTCAGATTTCTACTATTATCACTGAATGGGGATAAAAGCTCAAGTGTCTAAAGTGAAACCTTAAGAGATTGTCCTTATTTGGTGGAGGCCGCCATGTACTACCACGCAATCAAAGAACCATCTACGGTTCTGTATCGCACAAAAGAGGAAGCTCAAAAGCTGTTGTTCGCTCTCCATGCGAAGCTGACGAAACAGAATGTGACGATCCTCGACTACCTCTTGGAACCACAAAAGTGCCAGCTCCTCTTGCAAGCCGAAGAAAAAATCATCCTGCCGACGTTTACTCTCAAACCGATCGCGAAAGAGAAGCTCCTTTGGTACTTCTCTTCGCTCGGTTCAAAAGGAAAGACCTATCCGTACAGCGGACTCCATGAATGCTATTTTCTTTCGACGTGCTTTTGTGAACTAGGCAAAGTATCGGTCGAGCCTCTGCCTTATCCGCTCAAAGAGGTGCTTGCCGTCAAGAACGGTCGCGCAGAATGAGATTGCGAATTCCCTCGATTGAGATTTCAATCACTTCGCTGGTGTCGTGGACGATCGGATTGGAAAGACCCGCTTTCTCGCGCTCCTGGTTTCCGACGACGAAGAAGAGCGATCCCACCCGGACGCCGAGGTAGGCGGCGACGGTGAACAGCGCGGCGCTTTCCATCTCGCTGGCAAGGACTCCCAGGCGCTTATACGCCTCCCACCGATTCTCCAATTCATAGAAGACCGGCATGCCGGAAGGATTGTGTTGACCGTAAAAGGAGTCTTTGCACTGTACGACGCCGACATGCGGGTGTTTTCCCATGGCGATCGCCGCATCTCTCAGCGCTTCGACGACCTCAAAGGTAGCCACCGCGGGAAACTCGATCGGAGCGTATTCACGGCTGGTGCCCTCGGCACGAACGCTGCTGGTCGCGATGACGACGTCTCCGCCGATCACCTTCGTGTCTATTCCGCCGCACGTTCCCATCCGGACAAACGTGTCCGCACCCGATTTGTACAGCTCTTCCATAGCGATCGCCGCCGAAGGTCCACCGATTCCCGTGGAAGTGACGGAGACCTTTTCTCCTTCGAGATATCCGGTATACGTCACGTACTCGCGCACATCCGCCACCAAGCGGGCATCGGTCAGATGGTTGGCGATGAGGGGCACCCGTTTGGGATCGCCCGGAAGAATCACATAGCGTCCGACATCCCCTTTCCCGGTTCCGAGGTGATATTGAATTCCGCTTCCGTGGGTATAGTCACTCATATCGACTCCTTTGTCTCCATCCTATAGGAATACATACGTTTTTCCCATCCCTCCATCCTCGGGAAGAGCGAATCGGTAATCGACGACGGAGCGATGATTCCCAAGCAGCTTGCCGATGCCTTGACTGAGAATCCCATCGCCGTAGCCATGAATGATTCCAAATGTCGTAAGGTTGTTGAGCAGAGCCGCTTCTATGTTTTGTTCGACCGCCTCCAGAGCTTCTTCCAGCGTGAAGCCCCGCACATCGATCTCCTGTTTTGCTCTTTTCGAACTGGCGGTATAGGAAACCCTCACTTCCGGTCCTTTGTTCTTCGGAAGATACAAGTCGCTGTCTTTCAGGCTCATCCGCATCGAACCGATTGCAACAAGATACCGGTTTTTCCCCACTTTCTCGAGAATCGTCCCTTCCCGCTTCGAAGGACCGCAGAGGACCTCCATTCCGACCTTGAACTCAGTTGGACGGACAAACACTTCCTCCTCTTCTTCCAGCAACGCTTGTTCCGTTTCAACACGTCGATCCAGCTCGGACAGATAGGTTTTTACCGCTTTCGTTTTTTCACCGGTCAATTCGCCTTCACGGATTTCAGCAACCAGCTGCTCCAACCGCTGGCGAGCTTTTCTGGTAAACCGGGCAAGCGTCCGGATCTCATCATCCTTGAGCTGACGCTCCTGCTGCCTGATCGTCAATGCTTTCAGATCGAGCTTTCGGTTTTCCTCCTTCCACCGGCGTTCAACCGTTTCCAATGCCTTGCTCCGCTCTTCGACCCGCCGGAGTTCCTCTTCCAAACGCCTGAGAACCGAGGAAAGCTCGATTCGATCGCTTCCGAGGAGTTCCTCCGCATCATGGAGAACTTCTTTCGGCAATCCCATCGCTTTTGCCGTGGCGAGAGCGTGGGATCGGCCGATTACATTGGGAATGATCTTGAAGGTCGGCTTGCCGCTGACTTCATCGAATTCCATCGCGACATTGATGATGTTCTCCGCCGAATAGGCGTATTCCTTCAATACGCCGTGGTGGCTGGTCACCAAGGTGAGGGCGCTCCTCTTCAAGGAATAGGAGAGAATCGCCTGTGCGAGGGCCGAGCCTTCCAAGGGATCGGTTCCCGAACCGAGCTCATCGAGGATGACCAGCGAGTTCGGTGTTAGATGGTTGAGAATCGCTGAAAGGCGGCTCATATGTCCACTGAACGTCGAAAGCTCTTTCTCGATCGACTGTTCATCACCGATGTCGGTGAAAATGCGATCGAACAGCGGAAGGGCGCTTCCTTCGCGAGCGGGAAGATAGCCGCAATATTGATTGAGCAGAGCGAAGAGCCCGAAGGTTTTCACTGTAACGGTCTTTCCTCCGGCGTTCGGTCCGGAAAGGACGACCCCGTTGATTCCCTTCTCCAAGACGATCGTAATCGGAACCGCTTTCTGTTTCAGGAGAGGGTGGCGGGCATCGAGGAGCCGGACCTCCTCGCTGTCAAGCTGAACGACCGTGCACCGCTGTTCATGAACCCAGCGGGAAAGAGCATAGTATCCGTCTGCCCTTCCGACGGTCTTTCTGAGCTCAAGGAGCAGCTTTTCTTCTTTTTTTGCTTTCAGAGTGAGTTCATGAAGAATCTTCGCGATTTCAACCAGAATCCGGTTGCTGGCCAGCAGCACGGAGTTGTTCAGGTCGACGAGGGCGAACGGTTCCATGAACACCGTCTGGCCGCTTGATGACACGGAGGAGATATACCCTTTGACGTTGTTCTTGTGGCCGTCTTTGATCGGAATCACCAACCGACCGTCCCTGAGCGCCTCCACGTCGCTTTGCACATATGATCGATGCTCATGAATGAAGGAAGAGCAGTAGGAGGACCGCTTCTGTCGGATCTGCTCAAGCTGCCGATACAGGGGCTTCAGACGGGGATGATTCTCCCGGACCGATCCGTTTTCATCCAAGTCTTCACAGATCGCCTCTCTGAGTGCGATAAGAGCGGGATCGATCCCGGAACCGATCAGTTCGTTCATCGATTCTTCTTCATCTTGGAGAAGATACGCCAGCAGCTCTTCGGAAGACCGAAGGTAGTGAGCCAGATCCAGAAGATGGGGCCCTTCCAACAAGGGAGCCGGCTCATCCAGACGATCCATCACGTCGGAAATCGAGGGAAAGAGCGGCAAGGAAGGAACTCCATCCCGTTCCATCGACCCGAGGATGTGAGATATATACCCTTGCCGAACCGTGAGCTCCTCTTTTTCCGTCGCAAACGGAAGGGAAGAAAGGAACGCCCCGCCCTCTTCGCTGAGCCGAAAAGAGGAGATCATCGCCTGGACTTTGGCGAACTCCAGATCTTCAAGACTCTTCCCAGTCATACTCCGCTCCTCGCTCGATCCATGCTTCGCTCCGTTCATTCCTGGAAAGGTACTCCGGGGTGATCATATCAAGGGATTCGACGATTCTGAGGTAGGATTCATAGCGGTCGAAGAGAATCTCCTCCTCTTCGACGGCGGCTTTCACTCCGCACTCCGGTTCCTCCATGTGAAGGCACTGTTCATACAGGCATCGATATCGCCTGAATTCAGGAAACGCCCGTTGGATGCGGCCAAGCTCCGTGTGGGGAACGAAGATTTCCCGTACCCCCGGGGTATCGACGATCGTCAAATTCCCGCTCCGCATCAACAAGGAATGGTTGGTCGTATGCCGGCCGCGATCATATTTTACCGAAATCTCATCGGTTTTCTGATCGGCTCCAAGCAGGGCGTTGATCAATGTGGACTTGCCCACTCCGCTTTGGCCGATAAAAGCGACCTGCTTATCTTTGATGATCTCAACCAGCTCATCGAGGTTCGTTCCGGTTTCGGCGCTTACCGCTACGGTCCGATACCCCAGAGTACCATAATGCGCGAAGCGGAATGCATCCTCCTCTTTCATCTCAAGATCGCATTTATTCAAGAGGATGATCACCTCGACGTCGATCGCCGATGCGATCACCCGATCGATGAAGCGGGGCCGAAAGGGAGGGTTGGCGGCGGACGTTACGCAAATGATCGCATCCATGTTGGCGACCACCGTCTGGTTCGCCTTGCCCTTGGTGTTCCATCTTTGAAAAGAGTTTTTTCGCTGCAGGCGCCGGAGAATCAGTCCTTCCTTCGTTCCCGTAACGACGAAGCTGACTCGATCGCCGACGGCAAGGGGGTTGTATTCACCCTCGACCCCCTCCAGCTGCTTGCCCTTGATGCGACAAAGATACTGTTCATCACCGCTTTCCACGGTGTAAATATTATTTATTCCTCGAATGATGAGACCGATGCGTTCTTCCATGCTTTCACTGTACAACCTTCTCTTCACCCTTGACAACCTTCCATTTCTTGGTAGGGTGTGATTATGTACTCCTTTACCCGCTGCAAAGCGATCTCCTGTCCCCGCTATGCGACCCACCTCAGCGAGTATTGCTTGACCCATGACCCCGCTCAACATCTTGATTCGACTCTCTCTTCACCTCTTCTTGACAGCGTGAGTCTAAGCAATTGGAAATGCGTCAAGGAAGATCTTTCCGACAAACGAATCTTGGGATCGCTTTTCAGTTATTCAACGTTTCGGGAGGTTTCGTTCGCCAAAACGACCATTCTCAACTCCAATTTCTCATTTTGCCTCTTTGAAGAGTGCACCTTTGACGAAAGCACGATCCGCTACGTGATGTTCAGCGGTTCCACGTTCACTCGATGCACGTTTCTGAACTCCTCGATCACCCATACCAACTTCAACGGCTCGATCATCACCCGATGCGACCTGACCGGCAGCGATCTGTACTACTCTTCATTCGCCCACTCTCATCTCCATGACACGAAGATGGAAGATTGCAACGTTCGGAAAGCCGACTTCCGGCATACGATCCAGGACAATCTCTCGTTTCGATGGTCCAACTACAGGGAGATGATGGGATGAGAATACACCAGCACTTCTCCGTCGTGGGGTTTTGCAACACCTACGTCATCGGAGATGATGAAACGAAAGATGCGCTTCTCATCGATCCCGGCCATGCCGATATCGAGTTGATCCGGCTCTTCGAACAGCATGAATACACGATCAAGGCGGTGCTGCTCACCCATCGCCACAGCGGGCATACCGAAGGTCTTGCGCTCTTGAAAAAGCTCTATGAGCTTACTACATACGCGTATGAAGATCCTCACCATCCGATCATCCCCAATGAAATCCTGACGATCGGCCCGTTCGAAATCTTTCCGTACCTGGTCGGAGGCCACAGCAGGGACTCGGTCGTGTATAAGATCCGGGATGCGCTGTTCATGGGTGATGCGCTCAGGGCGGCGGGCTTGGGAACGACCCCTACCCATCGCCTTGCGGAGCATCTTAGAGATGAGTTGAATCGGATCTTTTCCTCACTTGATCCTCAAACGCTCATCTTTCCCGGTCACGGCCCTCCGAGCACGATTCAAAGCGAGCTGCTGTTCAATCAGAGGTTGAGGTAGTCGAAAAACCTTCGGGGCAGCTTTGCGGTAAACGTCATCCGTTCTCCCGTCGTCGGATGCGTCAAGGTAAGGCTTTTTGCATGGAGCATCATCCCCTCTTTGACTTCGCTGCCGTAGAGCGGATCTCCGACGATCGGATGACCGATCGAGTTGACGTGCACCCTGATCTGATGCGTCCGTCCGGTGTGCAGGACAAGATGAAGGAGCGCACAATCACGGAATTGGCGGAGAACGGTATATTCGGTCAACGCAGGACGCCCCTCCTCATCGGAACACACCGCCATTTTCTTTCGATTGTTTGGATCGCGCCGAATATGCTTTTCAATGGTGCCATGCGTGTTCTTCATTCGACCGGAAACCAGGGCAATATAGATTTTGCTCGTCGATCGATCCTTGAATTGGGAACTCAGCGCTCGATGGGCGGATGGTGTCAGGGCGATGACCATCAAGCCGCTGGTTTCCTTGTCAAGACGATGAACGATTCCCGGGCGAATGCCGTCAGCGCCTTCACTCTGAACGGAGAGGATCTTTTCTCCATAACGATGGAGCAATCCATTGGCAAGCGTGTTATCCCAATTGCCGGCGGCGGGATGGACGACAAGACCTTGCGGTTTGTTGATCACAAGGATTGCATCATCCTCATGAATGATCGGGAAATCGACAGGTTGAGGCGTGAGCCCCTCGAAGACCGTCAGGGTATATTCGATTTTCAGCTCATCCCCGTTTTGGACAAGATTTCCTTTCTTTGCCGGTTTGCCGTTCAGCCAAAGCACCGCGCCGGCGACAATCGTTCGAGTCAGCTCTCCGCTTTGGGAAGCGAGATAGAGATCGAGCCGCTGCTTTTCTTCGAGGTCTGATACGTGGAACGTCGCCGTTTTCGTGATCTTCGCCATTACTTGCCCAGACCGAGCGCCCAGTCAGCCACCGAAACGCCCAAGGAGAGCACCCCGGCGATCGCGGCTTGGGCGAGGAAATCATTCACCCCGCTCGTCTGAGGAGGGATGATTCCTGTCGAACGAGCCACGCTGTGCAGGAGAATCGAAAGCGGAAAGGTGATGATCATCGAGCCGAAGAAAATCGTTTCCGCCCTTCGGATCTTATAGGTCCACAGGGGGAACTCCCCCTCCTGATAGGGTTCATAGCCCTTCAACGGCTCGGAAAACAGGTTCGCCGGAAGCAAGATGAGGAGAATCATGAAAATGATGATCGGTTTCTTCATCCTAGGTTCGTGCTCCAAACATGCGGGTGCCGATTCGAACCATCGTCGAACCTTCCGCTATCGCCAAAGCGAAATCGCCGCTCATTCCCATGCTCAGTGTATCAAGGTTCAGTTCCGGAAACAATTCTTGGGCACGGTGGTACAAGTTCCGGGTCTGTTCGAACGCTTTTCGGGTAACAAATTCCTCACTTGTCAAAGGCCCGATGCTCATGATGCCTTTCACCGTGAGGCAGCGAAATGAAGAGATCGCTTCCAGGGCGAAGAGAAGTTCATCTTCATCCGCAAAACCGTGTTTGCTCGCTTCATCGGAGGTTTTGAGCTGCAGGAGAATCGGATAGGGGCGATCCAGATGCTTTTCAAGGATCTGCGCCAGGCGAAGGGAATCGACGCTGTCAATCTGATCGAACAACGTCAACGCTCGTTTAGCCTTATTGGACTGGAGATGTCCGATGAGATGCACCTTCATCCCCTCCGGCCGATCATCCGGGAGCTTGTCCGCTGCTTCTTGGACTCTGTTTTCTCCAAACAGGAGCTGTCCTTCATCATACAGATCGAGGAGCCGCTCATACGGCTGCGTCTTGGAAACGGCCATGAGGGAGATGTCATCGATCAAGCGACCGGATCTGCCGGCCGCCTCTTCGAGTTCTCGTCTGATTAAAGATAACGCTGCCATTGAACGTATCATAAAGGTTGATTGGCGTTGAAACAAGGTCTGGTTGGATGACCGGAGAGGGATTTGAACCCCCGACCAGTTGCGTGTAAGGCAACCGCTCTCCCACTGAGCTATCCGGCCAACAGCCGTGAACGTACCACGGACCGAGTTTTCATGTCAAGCTAACGATGGTATCTAACGATGGTATTCGTCGCTCTCCTTCAACAGCACATCATGCGCTCCCCCTTCCACGATGCTGGTCGCCGAGACGAGGGTGAGCTGGGCGTTCTTTTGAAGATCGCAAATCGTCAAGGAGCCGCAGTTGCACATCGTCGAGCGGATCTTGCTGAGGGTAAGCTGGACGTTGTCTCGCAATTTCCCGGCATAGGGAACGTACGAGTCCACCCCTTCGACGAAGGAGAGCTGTCCCTCGCCTTCATAGCGCTGCCAGTTTCGGGCTCTTGCCGAGCCTTCGCCCCAGTACTCTTTCATGTATTGGCCTTTGATGAGGACTTTTTCCGTCGGTGATTCATCAAAACGGGCGAAATACCGGCCGAGCATCAGGAAGTCCGCGCCCATCGCGAGCGCAAGCGTCATATGGTAATCAAAGACGATCCCGCCGTCGCTGCAGATCGGAACGTAGATGCCGGTCTCTTCGAAATATTCATCCCGAGCCTTGGCGACTTCGATCAGCGCGGAGGCTTGACCGCGGCCGATGCCTTTCGTTTCCCTGGTGATGCAGATCGATCCGCCGCCGATGCCTACCTTTACGAAGTCCGCGCCGCACTCCGCCAGGAAGCGGAATCCATTGCGGTCGACGACGTTTCCCGCTCCGACTTTCACGGTATCACCGTATGTTGAACGAATCCAATCGAGGGTGATCTTCTGCCATTCGGTATGCCCTTCCGATGAATCGATGCACAATACGTCCGCTCCCGCATCCACGAGAGCGGGAACCCGCTTTTGGTAATCACGGGTATTGATTCCCGCTCCGACGCGATAGCGCTTCTTGTCATCCAGAAGTTCGAGCGGATACATCTTATGGCTCTCATAATCTTTTCGGAACACCAGATATTTAAGCTTCCGATCCTTGTCGATGATTGGCAGGGTATTGAGCTTCCTGTCCCAGATCAGGTCGTTCGCTTCGCTCAAGGTGATTCCCTCATACCCGTAAATCAAAGATTCAAAGGGGGTCATGATGTCACGGAGCAGCGTATCCAGGCCGGTTCGGCTCGGCCGCCAATCGCGGGAGGATACGATTCCAAGCAGCTTGCCGTTGCTCGTGCCATCATCCGTAATCGCGATCGTGGAGTGCCCTTTTTCTTCTTTGAGGGCGACCAGATCGCGAAGGGTATGGTTGGGAGTGAGGTTTGAGTCGGAGGTTACAAAGCCCGCTTTATATCCTTTGACCCGCCGTACCATCGCTTCCTGATCCTGAATCGACTGTGAACTGTAGATGAAGGACAAGCCTCCCTCCCGGGCGAGGGCGATCGCCATCTTCTCCCCGCTCACCGATTGCATGATTGCGCTGGTGAGGGGTATCTGCAGGGAAAGCGCGCTCTCCTCACCTTTCCTGAAGCGGACGAGCGGCGTCGCCAATGAAACATTGGACGGGATGCAATTTCGATCGGAATATCCGGGAATCAAGAGATACTCGCTGAATGTTCGCGAGGGCTCATTGTGATAGTGGGCCATAGGAACTCCTTAACGCTCTTTAATGAATGCCTTTTTCCTTCAACAGATGCAGCAGCTGCTTGAGAACCTCTTCGGGAGTCGGTGAAGCATCGAGCGGCAGCAAGAGATTCTTTTTTCGATAGTGATCGATCAGCGGCCGGGTTTCCCTCGTGTACACTTCCAACCGATTCAGGATCGCTTCTTTCTTGTCATCCGGTCGTTGGATCAGTTCTTCACCGGTTTCATCATCGATACCTGCGACCTTCGGCGGATTGTACAGAATGTGGTAGGTTCTTCCCGTTGAAGGGGCCACTCGCCTGCCCTCCAAGCGTCGAAGAATCTGTTCCTCGGTAAGGGTGAAGTTGATGGCCGCTTCAGGCTTGGAGAAAACACACATCGCTTCGGCTTGCGCAATCGTCCGCGGAAATCCATCCAGGATATATCCCCGAGCCACGTCGCCGCGGGCGAGGCGTTCCCGGACAATGGCGATCGTCGTCTTATCATCCACTAAGTCGCCGGCCTTGAGCGTCGCTTCCACGCGCTTGCCCAAGGGAGATCCGATCTTGATTTGCTCTCTGAACAGTTGACCGGTTGAAATATGGGGAATCCCCAGCGCGTCTTTCGCCAGATCAGCAATCGTCCCTTTGCCTGCTCCCGGAGGACCAAGAAAAATTAGGTTCATGATCTACCTCACTTGATTTCCCTCACAACCGTACCATATTCAGCATCTTTAAGCACTAGTGTTTTCAAAATACTTGATAGTTTTTATCAACTATGACTCTGTTAGCGAAATATCATCACCGACAATGCAGAAAGATTCAAAGATCGTCATGCATTGCCAGAATTAGCAAATAGGTCCTCGCGGTTGTGCAACGAGCGATCTTAGGCTAGAATCGGCACAGATGATGAAGGAGAAGCTGAGCCGATGAACAAGATTATCCTCCATGCGACGGACCTTGACGGATATCTTCAGGATGCCGATAAAGCGAAGATCGATGAAGTGAACACGCTGTACAAAGAGTACTTGGAGCATTGCTCAAGACTCGATCGCGCGACTAATCACGATGAGATCGTAACCGAGCGGAATAATCTTGTCATAAAAGCTCGGGAGATCGGGCGCTTTCTGAAAGAAGTGTGTTCAAACGAACCGAACATCCACGTCTATTCCTTTGAAACACCTCAAGAGCAGCACGGAGCGGCCAGTCGGCTGATCAGCAAGCTGAGAAATCCCGTCACCGGCAATGAGGAGTTCCTCTACTACGTTCAAAGAGCGTATGAGCTCCTCTTTTCACACGTTTGGGCGGATGCGGTCCTACCCACCAAACGATCGGTCATCACCCGCACTCCGGTCACCGTTCCGGTCCAGAACTATGCGGTGCACCGAATTCCCGATGTCGATAAAATCATCAACAACTCGGTGATGTGCGTGATGCTTCGCGGAGCGCTGCTCCCTTCGATGATCGTGAGCAAGGAGATTCAGGAATACTCTTCCAACGGATACGTCACTCCTTTCGCCCTGTTCAAGATCAAACGGGATGATTCCAAGAGGGAAGCGAATATGGATTATATTCTCGATCTGGATAAATCGTACTTCAATCTCGAACAGCTGGACGGCAAGGATCTCATCTTCGCCGATCCGATGAACGCAACCGGCGGTTCGTTGGTTACGATCGTCAAGTACCTGCGAGAACACGATGTCAAACCAAAGAGCGTGAAGTTCATCAACATCATCAGCGCCCTCAAAGGATCGCTCAGGGTCGTCCGGGCGATCGAAGGAGCTCAAGTGTACACCCTTTGGATGGATCCCGTGCTGAACGATGCTGCGTACATCCTTCCGGGACTCGGTGATGCAGGTGACCGGCTCAACGGCAAGGACAGCGAATCCAACCCCCGCAACATCATCCAGCTTCTTGCCGACTATGGTGCCGGAATCACCAATCTTTACCGCGCGCAAGTCCGGGAGATTGAACAGACAGTATTGGAGCGATGAAATACGTTGGCATCACCATCATCCTTCTCGTCCTTCTCTTAAACGGATGTTCTTCCACGAATGCCCAGCGCCTCACTCTCGAGGCGTTGAACCATATCGACAAGGGCAGAATCGAGGAAGCGTTGCCGCTTTTCGAAACCGCTTGCCAAAAAGAACCGGAAAACCCCGAGTACCTCTACAATCTCCTCTATGCGAAGCTGAAGCATCAGGAGTTTGAATCGGTAATAGCTGAAAGTGAAATAGCGCATCAGCTCTATCCGCTCCATCTTGAATTCCTTTATCTGAAAGCCCAGGCGCAGCGGGAGCTGAATCAGGCAGATGCTGCGGTCGCGACATATCGAGAGATCGTGAGATTGAATCCGGGAGATCTGAAGATGCTGCTCTCTCTCCTGTCGGAGGCGACAACGTACGGCTTGCAGGAAGAAGCTGCGTATCTCGCTCAGACGATTCTGGACATGGATCCCTCAAACACGACCGCATTGAAAACGCTGGCTGAGTTGGATCCAGCCTCATGGCATGCGCTCGTGTATGCGTATCTTACGAAGGAAGACGCAGAATCAATCCTATAGCGGCGCCGAGCAGAATCCAAACAAGCGGATGGGCTTTCTTGAAGACCAGCACGAGAGCGACAAAGACGAGGTACAAACCGGTATTGAGGTAGTTGATCGACCCGCCGGCAAGCAGAGTGGCCGACAAAAGCTTCAGAAGAGCGAACGTGATCAATCCGGCCACGGCGGCTCGGAGGCCGTAGAACGCATGCTTCACGAGCGGGTTCTTGTCGAACTCCGCCAGAAACTTGGCAATGATCACGATGATGATGATCGAGGGAGCGACTTCGCCGAGCGTGGCGATTATTCCGCCGAAGACTCCGGCAACCTGATAGCCGGCGTACGTTGCCATATTGATGCCGATCGGTCCGGGAGTCGATTCACTGATCGCGATCATATCGGCGATCGTCTGGACGGTGAGCCAATCGGGTCTTCTTTCCGCCAGCTTGTAGAGGAACGGAAGAGTGGCCAGCCCTCCGCCGATTGAAAAGAGACCGACCTTGAAGAACTCGTAGAAGAGAGCGAGATAGATCATATCCCTTCCTTCCTGTGCTTGATATTCTGAACGACGATGCCGAAAAGAATGGCAACGAGAACCACGATGACCGGAGAAAGCGAAAACAACACCGTCGAAGCCACCACAAGAAGATATAACAGAATTGTCGGCAGATCCACCAGGCTCTTTTTCATCAGCCTGATGATCGACATCGTAACCGTCGCACAAACGGCGATTCGGATTCCGCTGAACGCCTGCTGAAGGTAGGGAGCGTCTTTGTAGCGAAGAAGGATCGTCGCCAGCGTGGTGATGATGATGATGCTGGGAGAAATCTCACCTAACGTCGCGATGACGCCGCCAAGGATTCCCCTCTTCCGATAGCCGACCATCGTCGCGGTATTCACAGCGATGATTCCGGGGGTGACCTGCCCGATCGCATACATATCAAGCAGCTCTTCTTCACTCGCCCATTGGCGCCTGTTCACGACCTCTTCCTGGAGGAGCGGGAGCATCGCATACCCGCCGCCGAACGTCAGGCCGCCGATCTTGAAAAACGTGAAATAGAGGGCCCATAAGGAGATTTCTTTCATTGATGCGCCTCGATAGTTTGACCGACCAGTGCGTCGCAGCGTTCGTTGCCCGGTATCCCGGCGTGCCCTTTGACCCAGGAAAAGGTGACATCGACCTGGTTTTGGAGCTCATCAAGAACGACCCAGTACTCTTTGTTTTTTACCGGGGCTTTGTTTGCGGTTCGCCATCCGTTGATCTTCCACTTGTTGATCCAGGAAGTTATACCGTTTTTCACATATTGGCTGTCGGTATAGAGGGTGATCTTTTTTGCGCCCAGCGCCTTGGCTGTTTTCAAAGCTTCGATCACCGCGGCAAGCTCCATCTTGTTGTTCGTCGTCTCGGCTTCATATCCGCTCGCCTCTTTCACAAAGACTCCGTCCGCTTCGAGAACATACGCCCAAGCTCCGACACCGGGATTTCCGATGCATCCGCCATCGGTATAGATTGTAATTTCCTGGTTACTCATCATTCGGATAGTAGTACAGCGCATTGAGTTGGTCAACGCTTGCCCGAGAAGGGGAAACTCTGGTACGATAAGGTGTCTGGAACAAGGGAAAGGGGTCAAACGCCCCTGCGGTCCCGCCACTGTAGAGGTTTGGGAATCGGCATAAGGACACTGCGAAAGTGGGAAGTCGTCGATTCTGATAACGCCTGAGCCAGGAGACCTGATCCGGATAATCTCCGAAGACCTACGGATGATAGGTCAAGGCATGTCTCATGCCCATAAAGGGGCGTCATGAAACGTCATTGTTTAACACCACTCTTCATCGTGATCAGCATGATCGTGCTGATTCTCGCACCGCTTTCCGCCCAAGGGATGAAAGAACAACCAAGCGAACAACGAGTCGTATCGCTTTCACCCAACGTGACGGAGACGATCTATGCCCTCGGCGGTGAAAATCTCCTGGTCGGCCGGAGCGATTACTGCAACTATCCGGCGGAAGCGGAAACGCTGCCAAGCGTCGGGACTCTCTACAATCCCTCCCTTGAGATGATTCTCTCCCTCGAGCCGACCCATGTGATCTCCTCGGCGTTCGTTCCCGATGAGCTGCTCGCAGCCGTTGAACAGGCGAAGATCGCAGTGCTTTCGATCAGTGCGCAGGAAACCTTCGAAGGGACATATGATCTGATACGGGCTGTTGGGGATGTCATCCAAAGACAAAGCCAGGCGGAACAGCTCATCGGAGAAATGAAATCGAAAGTCCAGGCGATCGAGACAAAAGCCGCGACACTGCCAAAGGTCACGGTGTATATGGCCTTTGATTTCGGCTCTTTCGATTCGGCGGCGACGGGCGATACGTTCCTTCATGAGATGATCGAAAAAGCCGGAGGAAAAAACGTTGCCGAAGACGGGCAGTACTGGACCTACTCCAAGGAGCTGCTGATTGAAAAGGACCCACAGCTGATTCTTCTTTCTCCCCGGTGGGGGGCAAGCGAAGAGGAAACGATTCGCGAATTCAAGACGACCAAGCCTTACAGCGACTTGAAGGCGACGGTCAAAGGATTCGATGCGGATATCGTTTCTCGCCAAGGTCCCCGAAGCGCTGAAGCGCTGCAAATTATCTTTGATCTGATCGACGGGGAACGATAGGATGAGACGACACCTCGGGTGGATCATCCTGTTTGCAACGCTTTTGTTGGCGCTCATCTCATTGACGATCGGCTCCTCCAAGATCGGTTTGTTCGCAACGATCGGAGTGTTCACCGGACACAACACTTCCGCCACCCAACGGTATATCATCATCAACCTGCGCCTGGTACGAATCATCGCCTCTTTCTGCGCCGGAATGATTCTGTCTCTCGGAGGCGTTTCCTACCAAGCGGTTCTTCGAAATCCGATGGCCGATCCGTTCATTCTGGGTGTCAGCAGCGGATCGTCCTTCGGGGTCGCTCTGGCGATCTATTTCGGTCTTGCATCCCGATTCGGTCTTCCCCTCTTCGCCATGGCCGGGGCGACGGGGACGACCCTGTTCATCCTTGCGTTGGCGAGCAGAAAACGCTCAAGCAATACCGTCCTCCTGTTAAGCGGGGTGGCTGCGAACTACATTCTTTCTGCGGCGATGACATTGCTCCTTTTTTTGAACCGCGAGCAATATCAACGCATTCTTGCCTGGTCGCTGGGTACTTTTTCCACCGCTACCTGGAACCATGTGGTCGTCGCCGCGCTTATTTCTCTTCTTCTCTTTCTCTTCCTCTATAAAAACCATCGAAACCTTGATCTGCTTCTGCTGGATGAAGGTTCGGCGCGCTCCAGCGGTCTGGCGGTGGAAAGCGTGCGCTATCGCCTCCTGCTGATCTCCTCTTTCGCTACCGCCTTATGTGTTTCTTTCTTCGGAGTCATCGGCTTCATCGGTTTGATGGCGCCTCATATCACCCGCTTGATCCTCGGGGCGAAGCACCAGCGGCTGATTCTTCCCACCGCTCTGGCGGGCGGGTTTCTGCTCCTCCTCAGCGATACCCTGGCTCGGGTTTTCCTTCCTTCCGGCGAACTGCCGGTCGGAATCATCACAAGCCTCCTCGGCGTTCCGCTCTTTCTGTTCCTGATTCTTAAAGGGAGGTATCGCTTTGGCTGATGCGATCGAGATTGATGCCCTTACCGGCGGATATGAAACCAATACGTTGTTTCAGAGGATCTCTCTCACCTTTCCCAAAGGAGCCTTCATCGCTCTGGCCGGCCCGAACGGCAGCGGAAAATCCAGTCTGTTGAAGTTTCTGTACAAACAGCTCAAACCGAAAGGGGGAACGATCTGGGTGGAAAAAACGAATCTTGCAACCCTCAGGCAAGAAGCTCTTGCTCAAAAAATCGGGTTCGTTCCGCAAAACGGAAGATTGGATTTTTCTTTTACCGTCGAAGAAACCGTTGCGATGGGCCGGTATGCAAACCCTCAGAAAGATGATGAACAGCGAATCCATGAGGCGATGAGGACATGTTCAATTCTCAATCTCCGCAATACGCCTGTCACCCAGATCTCCGGAGGGGAGCTTCAGCGGACTTTCCTGGCTCGAGCGCTCGCTCAGGATGGAAAGATCCTTCTGCTCGACGAGCCGGTGAACCACTTGGATGTCGCCCATCAGCGCAGTGTGATGCACCTTCTGCAAAATCTTGTAACAAGAGGCTATACAGTCATCTCCGTTCTCCATGACCTGCTTTTGGCCCAAGCCTACAGCTCCTGGATCATCTTCCTCAAGGAAGGAGCGGTCGTAGCGGATGGTCCGACCGAAGAAGTGGTGAATGAAGCGATTCTTACATCCGTCTACAACGTTGAAAGCTATCGCATCTACGATCCGTATTTGAACAAAGAGCTTTTGATACCCAGGTGGTAGACATTTTTATTGAAACGAGTGTGGATCGAATCTCTTTTTCTTCCATTCTTGCGGTATAATCATGCGTATACAAGGAGGATGAGGTATGAACTTAGCAATTCTCGGTGCAGGTAATATCGGCAATAAAATGGCGACCACGGTGAAGCAGATGGAAGGAGTGACGCTCTATGCTGTTGCTTCCCGGTCATTGGCCAAAGCCAAAGAGTTCGCCCAGAAGCACTCAATCCCTAAAGCATACGGGTCCTATGAGGAAATGCTCAAGGATCGTGATGCCGATCTGGTCTATGTGTGCACTCCCCACTCCCACCACTATGAACACATGAAGCTTGCCTTGGAGCACAACAAGCATGTGCTTTGTGAAAAAGCGTTTACGGTAAACGCCAGACAGGCAAAAGAGATTCTTGACCTCGGAAAACGGAAAGGTCTTCTCGTCGCCGAGGCGAATTGGACTCGTTACCTGCCGATGCGAACGGTATTGGATCAGATTCTCGCCCGAAGGGTCATCGGAGAGGTCCAGACCCTTACCGCCAACCTTGCATATCCGGTCAGTCATGTCGAACGGATGTGGAATCCCGATCTTGCCGCCGGATCATTGCTCGATTTGTCGGTCTACACGATCAACTTTGCGATGATGGTCTTCGGAAACCGGATCGAGACGATCCACGGGGTGTGCACCAGGACGAAAACCGGGGTGGATGAGTCGAACTCCATCACGTTGACCTGGGCGGGCGGCAAAATGGCTACCCTCCATGCTTCGATGATCGCCTATGGCGACCGCAGAGGAGCGCTCTTCGGTACAAAGGGATACATCGAATTCGAAAACATCAACAACTGTGAAGGGATTCGAGTCTACGATAAGGAGTACAACCTGATTGAAACCTATAAGCCCTCTAAACAGATTACCGGCTTCGAGTTTCAGGTCGAAGCGTGCAAGCGGGCGATCGAAGAGGGAAAAACCGAGTGTGATCAGATGCCGCACAGTGAAATTCTTAACGTGATGAACGTGATGGATGAGCTCAGACGCCAATGGAATCTGGTGTATCCGATGGAGTAATTGCATTACCGCCTATCCGATCAGCTAAAAGCAGAGCTTCGGCTCGATCGTTGAAGAATCGACTCCCAGTGAGGTAAGAAGCGCCATCAACTTGTCTCCGGTTTGATGGCGCTTCTCTTTTGAGCTTCCACTACGATAACCAACCAGGCTCTTCAATGAACAGAAATTCTGAGTTGCTCAGTACTGCTGCAGTTTGCCATCAAAATGGGCCAATAGGGTCATATTAACGGGCCAAGAAATGTCATAATACAGGGCTGATTTTTTCGCCGTTTTGGGACCGATCTTCTACCGGCGGAAGACCGAGCTGTTCTGCAATTGAAGACTGGTGCTTTAAGTCAAATTTGAGTCTTGGAGAATGATCAGGCTCTATTGAAATGTACTCTCATATTATCTCCGCCACAGCTAATGTATTTTGCATGATAGGCGATTCTCGATGCACGATTCTGCAAGAACTCCTCCACCTAGAAGGTCTAACCACTGGTCTGTCCGATAAAGAGCGATGGGAGTCGGTCTTTATGTGTGGAATTGAGTTTTAGAATTTAACGGTCTCATTGCACGGATTGTAGATACCGCGCAAAACGGGTAATGAGACCGGTGGTAATGGGATAAGGCAACCGCTGATGATGGGATACCAAACCGCTAGTGATGAGATAAGCTAGAAAAGGGTAATAACTTAATCAAATAAGCATCCATCTTTAAAATAGTTTGAGCCGAAAGGCAAATACTATTTGGAGGTGGTCGGATGTTAGACTATCGGAAGATGCTCCAGCTTAGCAAACAAGGAGCAAGCACAAATGTCATAGCAAAACTATTGGGATGCAAGTGGGACACAGTACCTTTTCTCTGACCTTATCATAAGGGAAGACAGGCAATTGGATTTGGACTATATCAGAGAACTTCAGGAACTGGAGATTTCGCCTTAGTTGCGCCACTGTTCCGCGAAAATTGAGCCACTCCAATATATATGGGAATTTGCTTCTGATAGACTCCGAAATGCCATGTCCAAAAAGGGCATGAGTATCAATTCGGAGGTGGTCGCAAATGACCAAATTCACAGAAATCCTGCGGTTGAGAGACCAAGGATTGAGTCAACGACAGATAGCAGCAAGCCTGCAAATCTCCCGGAACACCATCAAAGAGTTCCTTTCCAGACTGGAGGCATCAGGGATGACGCTTCCCCTTGCAGAGACAATCACCGACAACGACATTTGGCAGTTGTTGTATGTCGAGAAGAGGGATGAACAATCCTTCTGCATCCCGGATTATGTCTGGATGGAGCAGGAGCTCAGGCATAAAGGAGTCACCCTGCTTTCACTTTGGGGAGCTTACAGAATATCCTGCAGGGAAAAAGGCAAGCAGGCCTACAGGTATACGCAATTCTGCAAGCGGTATTCGGATCATCTGAAATCGAAAAACACAACAATGACCATACCTCGGAACCCGGGAGAGAACACCGAGGTGGACTGGGCAGGTTCCACACTGTTCCTACAGGATCCCCTCACCGGTGATGCCATTCCGGTATATCTGTTCGTGGCAGCCCTGTCGTTCAGCGGGTATTCATATTTCGAGGGGTTCCTGAATCGGACAGCCCCAAACTGGATTGCAGCGAATGTTCATTGTGTCGAGTTCTTTGGAGGTTCCACCGCCATCTTCACTCCGGACAACCTTCGAACCGGCGTTGTAAAATCGGATTGGCATGAACCTGAACTCTATCAAGCATATCTGGAGTTTGCCGAGCATTACCATACGGCAATCCTCCCTGCTCGTGTCAAGAAGCCGAAAGACAAGCCGAACGCTGAAAACAATGTGAAGATTGCCACTTCATGGATCATAGCGGAATTGCGACATCGTACGTTCTTCACTCTGGATGATCTGAATACGGCCATCTGGGAACGCATGGACTTTTTCAACAGCCATCCATTCCAGAAAAAGTCCGGTTCAAGGCAGAGCATGTTTCTTGAAATCGAGAAACAGCATCTGTCGCCTCTTCCTCCCATCAGGTTTGAATTTACGGAAAGGAAAGAGGCGACCGTCGCACCCGACTTCCATCTCAGTTACGACCGCTGTATGTACAGTGTACCCTATAAGCTGGTCGGTAAAAAGCTTTTGGTCAGGGCAACCCCTGCCACAATACGAATCTTTTTTCATGATGAACTTGTTGCAACCCATGAGAGAGCTATTCACAAGGGACAGAAGATTACCAATCCGGAACATCTGCCTGAGAGTTATCGAGAGTATGCATCGTGGAGCGGTGCCTCGTTTCGGTACCGGGCAAAATCCATAGGTGAAAACACATTCCGTTTCATCGACGGCCTCCTGAAGTCCTGCGAGTTCGAGGTGCAGGCATCCTCAATCTTGCCAAGAAACATTCACCGGACATGCTGGAGCGTGCATGTTCGTTGGCTGTTGAGGACGGACGTTCCAGTTACAAGTACATCAAGAACCTGCTTGATTCAATGGCATTGGAACCGAACGAGACGATGCAACCGGAAGGGAAAGAGAAGAAACCCAGCCCGTTTGCCCGTCCAAAAGGATTCTATTCGGTACTTCCTTCCAAGATGGAGGAGCGGCCGTGAACAGCAGGGACAATTACCAAATAATGAAAATACGATTGCAAGGCATGCTGCTTGAACTTAACCTGCAGGTCATGGCGCAGGCATTGGACGACCAGTTAAGTGACCCGATGTATCAGGAGCTCAGCAAGATGGAGTTCATCTACCGCCTGGTGGAAGAAGAATACGTCTCCAGGAACAATACCCGTTCCGCCCAGTTGCTCAAACGGGCCGGATTGTGGAAAACGCAGGCGGATTTGTCGAAGATTGACTACTCGGTCGAAAGAAGGTTGAACCGAGATCTCCTTTCCCAGTTGGTAACATGTGATTTCATCCTGGACAAGAAGAATCTCTCAATTCTTGGGGCTGC